>NZ_CAXIBN010000207.1:0-5044 GCF_964021735.1 uncultured Wocania sp.
TCAGTAGTATCTTCAGTTTCAGTTGCAATAGTTCCAACATAAACACCATCGTGTAACGCTTTGTTAAAAGAACTTCCACCTAAAATAGTAGTTCCCCAAGCATCTTTTATATAATCGTGATAAGATACATCGTTTCCTGTCCACTTCAATAAAGCATCTTGAAATTGTCTTGTATCAAACAAAGGACGAATTGTTGGTTGCGTTAACGCATAATGCCCTTTTTTAAGTTCAACGTCTCCCCAAGATTCTAAATAATGAGGTGCTGCTGCTATATAATCTGTAAGTGATGATGTTTCATCTGCTTTCATTGAAAACGCTACAGACAAATCAACATTTTTCAATCCTTCAGCGAAATCTGAAGCATTAGGAAGCGTATACATAGGGTTAACACCACTCATGATGATAGCTCCAATAGTTCCAGCTTTCATATCGGCAACTAATTTAGCTACTGCTTTATCGTTACCTTGTCTTGTTTTTATAGGTGTCGCTTTATCAAATGCTTTACTATTTAAAGCTTCGTTTATTTCTAAAGCAACTGTTTGTGCATTTACATCTTGAATTCCTGTAACAACTAAACCATTACTACCAGCTTTTTTAAGTTGAGAAGCAGCTTTACTAATAGCATCTTCAATATGAGCAGGTAATTCTTTTGCTGAAACCGACCCTCCAACTACTTGACTATATAATTTAGCTAAAGCTGTTTTTTGCTGACTTGGTGTTAAAGGCACACGTTTATCGGCATTAGCTCCAGTTAAAGACATATTTGATTCAAACTGAATATGACGCGACATTTTACCGTGATCTGGCACTCTGTTTTTAGAATACCCTGAATCAAATCCTCCACCTTGCCAATCACCTAAGAAATCTGCACCAACGGAAACAATAGTCATCGCTTTCGAAAAATCGTAATTTGCTAATCCGCGTTCTCCATACTTAGCTTGATAAGCGTCAAGTGCCGTAGATTCTGAAACGGCATCGTAAACAACGTGACGTACATTACCATATTTTTCTTTAAACTCAGAAATCAGTTTACTTGTAGAAGGGCTTGCAAAAGTTTGTGTTAATAATACAATATCCTTATTTGCAGCTGCAACATCTGTTAAAGCTTGATTTGTTTCTAAATCAAAAGTATTCCAAGAAATAGGTTCTCCTGCTTTACTTGGGCCTTGAACTCTTAAACTATCGTACAATCCTAAAACCGATGCATTTACTCTAGCGTTAGCATTACCATTAGTAGTTGCTAATGCATTGTTTTCAATTTTAATTGGACGACCTTCACGCGTTTTTACTAAAACACTTGCAAAATCAAAACCATCAGCAATTGTTGTTGCATAATAATTGGCAACACCAGGTATAATTTCTGTAGGTTGCACTACGTAAGGAATAGATTTAACTACCGGCCCTTCGCAAGCAGCAAGTGATGCTGCAGCAGTACTAAAACCAACATATTTTAAGAAATCGCGACGTGTTGTTGAAGTAGCTTCTAATGTATCTTTATCACCTAAAAATTCATCAGTAGGTATCTCTTCAACAAACTCGTTTTGTTTTAGCGTCTCAACAATAGAGCTATTTTCGTTTAGCTCTTCAACACTTTTCCAGTATTTCTTGTTTGATGACATATTATATAATTGAATTACTTCTTGTTTTTATTTTTTAAAATTTTTACGCTTTCGCGGAAAAACTACGTATTTAATAATGACATTTACCACATTCTAAACCACCTTGCATAGCAACAGTAAGTTTATCTACACCATACTTTTTAGTTAATTGCTCATGTATTTTAGTGTAGTAAGCATTATCTTTTACATTGATATTTGTTGTTCTGTGACACTCAATACACCAACCCATTGTTAATGGGGCGTGCTGATACATGATTTCCATTTCTTCAACAGGACCATGGCAAGTTTGACACTCAACACCTGCAACAGTTACGTGTTGTGAGTGATTGAAATAAACAAAATCTGGCAAATTATGAATACGCGTCCATTTAACTGGCGTACCTTCGTTTACATACTTCTGTTCTTCATCACTCCAACCTGCAGCAGCATAAAGTTTTTGGATTTCGCCATCGTAAAATTCTTTAGAGTATTCTTCCGTAGCTGTTTCTGGAGACACCTCGTAAATAGATTTATGACAGTTCATACAAACATTTAAAGATGGAATTCCAGATGTTTTACTTGTTCTAGCTGAAGAGTGACAGTATTTACAATCTATACCGTTATCACCTGCATGAATTTTGTGTGAGTAATGAATTTCTTGTACTGGTTGATATCCTTGATCTATTCCTATTTGCATAAAATAACCGAATGCAAAATATGCACTTGCTAATAAAAAGAAAATAGCAGTAACTAACATTAAGAATTGATTCTTAATAAAAGCTTTCCATAGAGGTGTACTTTTAGAATCCTCTTCTACTTCAATGCCTTGTGCTGAGGCAAAACGACGTAGCGTTTTGTTTACTAAAAACAAACCAGCAGCTAATAGAATAAATAAAATAGCTAAAGCACCCAATATGATTTCGTTTGACACACCACCAGTTGTTGCTGTAGTTTGAGTTATTGTTTCTGAACCTGAAACTGGAGCTGGAGCTTTCTTTTCCTCAGCCGTATAAGCAAGAATATTATCTATGTCTTCATTTGATAATTGTGGAAAAGCAGTCATTGCAGCACCTCCATACTCATTATAAATCTTGTTAGCATAAGCATCACCAGATTTAATCATACCTGCACTATTCTTTACCCAAGCATAAAGCCATTCTCTATCTAATCCTTCATCATCAGCTAAACGTTGCTCTACATTACGCAGGGCAGGACCTGTCATTTTCTTATCTAAAGTATGACACGCTGCACAATTGGCATTAAATAATGATTTTCCTTTTGCTGAATCTCCTTCTTGAGCCGAAAGAGTTGTTGTAAATGTTAGTAAAATAACGAACCCGAAACGAAAAATATTTGAGGTTAGTTTACGGTAAATTACCTGTATCATATTGTTGGTTAAATTAACTTCTAAACTTTGGTATGATTTTTTCATTTAATAATAGAAAAAAATACAGTTAAAAAAATCTGTCGCAAAAGTAATATTAAAAGTCGATTTTAGAAATGTTACAGAAGTGTTAATTGATAATTTAGAGGGATTCTAAATAATAAAAAGAGCCATAATTAAGTTAATAACGTATACATTTGTATAAAATATTTTAAGAATGAACACATTAAAATTTAAACCCAGCTTATTTTCTGTTATATGTTTTGTACTAATCTCTGCTAATTGCTTTGCACAAGAAGGACATGTTACTATAAATCAAGATAAGAATATCCATAAATTGTTAGCTCTTAAAAAAGAACTTAATAAAGATGAAAAAACCTCAGACAGATACAAAATACAAATCTTTAATGGCAATCGTGCTGGTGCGACTTCAGCTCAAAAAGAATACAATTCAATTTATAACCAATGGAGATCTTCTCTGGAATTTGAATTACCTAAAAATTACAAAATATGGGTAGGTAGTTTTAGAACGAGGATAGAAGCTGATAGGGCTTTAAAAAGAATTAAAAGAAACTTTCCTAGCGCGTTTATTTTTAAACCGAAAAAAGATAAAAGTTAAATTGATTATTCTTTTGAATCATAAAAAAAGCGACCAATTTGGTCGCTTTTTATTTTTAATTTATTGAATATTATTTCAATTTCTTTTTAACCTCAACTTCATGGAAAGCTTCAATAATATCGCCTTCTTTAATATCGTTATAGTTTTTAATTTGCATACCGCAATCGTAACCTTTACTTACTTCTTTAACATCGTCTTTAAATCGTTTTAACGAAGCTAACTCACCAGTATACACAACCACACCATCTCTAATTAAACGAATACTAGAGCTTCTAAGTATTTTACCATTGGTAACCATACAACCTGCAATGGTTCCGATTTTAGATACTTTAAACATTTCTCTAATTTCGGCAGTTCCAGTAATCTCTTCTTTAAGTTCTGGAGATAACATACCTTCCATGGCATCTTTCAGATCATTGATAGCATCGTAAATAATAGAGTAAGCTCTAATATCAATTTCTTCTTTATCAGCAATCATTCTTGCATTTCCAACAGGGCGTACATTAAATCCGATTATAATAGCATCGGAAGCAGTTGCTAACAATACATCACTTTCTGTAATGGCCCCTACGCCTTTATGAATAATGTTTACATGAATTTCTTCAGTAGATAATTTCTGGAATGAATCTGTTAGTGCTTCTACAGAACCATCCACATCTCCTTTAAGAATGATATTTAATTCTTGGAAATCTCCAAGAGCTATACGTCGACCAATCTCATCAAGTGTAATATGACGCTGCGTTCTAACCGATTGTTCGCGTTGTAATTGCGCACGTTTAGTAGCTATTTGTTTAGCTTCACGTTCGTCTTCAAATACATTAAACTTATCTCCTGCTTGTGGCGCACCATCTAATCCTAATATAGATACTGGTGTTGATGGTCCAGCTTCAACAACATCATGACCGCGTTCATCATGCATCGCTTTAACTTTCCCACTATGCTGACCAGCTAAGACATAATCTCCAATTTTTAAAGTTCCAGCTTGCACTAATATTGTAGAAACATAACCACGACCTTTATCTAAAAAGGCTTCAACAACTGTTCCTTGCGCTGGTTTATTTGGGTTTGCTGTAAGTTCTAATAACTCAGCTTCAAGCAACACTTTTTCTAATAATTCTTTAATACCAGTTCCTACTTTTGCTGAAATATCGTGTGATTGAATTTTCCCTCCCCAATCCTCAACTAGCAAGTTCATTTGAGCTAATCCGTCTTTAATTTTTTCAGGATTTGCATCTGGTTTATCTATTTTATTGATTGCAAAAACAATAGGAACTCCAGCAGCTTGCGCATGTGAAATGGCCTCTTTTGTTTGTGGCATGATATCGTCATCGGCAGCCGCTACAATAATTGCAATATCTGTAACTTGAGCACCACGAGCACGCATCGCCGTAAAGGCTTCGTGACCTGGTGTATCTAAAAATGCTATTTTTTGACCATTTTCAA
>NZ_CAXIBN010000208.1:0-5001 GCF_964021735.1 uncultured Wocania sp.
ACAACACCACTATAAGACTTGCTGAAAAAATTAACGGTAAATACATTTATAATCAAGTTAAGAATGTAAAACGTAAAGTAGATGAAGATTTATATTTTGGTTCTATTGAAATAGGAAGTGACAAAGCTGGAGAATACGAAGAAGTTTTTGGTTTAGAAGAAACTAATACCAAAGCTAATTTTACCACACCAATTGAAAACGATAATACATATACCAAAGTTTCTAAACACCGTTGGGATTCTTATGGTCCAGAAATTGAAAGACGAAGAAATAAAAAAATTAAACCAACAGATGATAGAAGTGCCGATTTACATATTTTTCTTTTTGATGTTAAAAAAGGATTTAACGATGTTTTAGAACTTAAAACATGGCAAGATGTTTTAGAGGTCGAGCCTATAAATATGTTTAATCCAGAATCTTCTTATAACTTTCTATGGTCACCAGTGCAATTGGTTTTTAAACATGGTTGGTATTTAAACGGTGGTTTACAAGAATATCCTTCAGATTTTATAAGGTTTGGAAGCTCTAAAGGTAAAAGTAAAGTTATTATACAAGCTAAAGGTAAAAAAGCATATTCAGAAAATGGAAATATACCCATTTCAGATTTAGATAAACCGCGTTTTACACCTGAAGAAATAACTTTCGAACACGAAGTATCTTCAACATTAAATCAACAAATAGAAGGCACAACTACTATTATAGGAAATAAAATTCAAAACCTATATGGATTAATCGAATTTAAAAATGAAGATGGAAAACTTGAAAAAGCAAGGGTAAAATCTATAAAACCAAATAATAAAGGCGATTTCACGCTAACAAAACATATAAGATAATGGCATCAAGTATAACATTAAAGTTTAAAAATTTACCAGACATTAATACAGAGATTGTTATTATTGACACGTTTCTTGGAAATATTTTAGAAGAACATTTTGTGAATCAAAGGCTACAACCGTCTGAAAGCACAAGAGGGTATTTATTTCCTCAAACAGCTAGTCTTTATATGGACGCTTTTAATGCAGACTATAACGCAACAGGTTTATATACTGTTGCTTTATCTTTAAACTCCGAAAGTGCAGATGTTACTATAATTGGAAATAACCCTCTTTCTGAATTGCTAATAGTTTTAAATTCAACTAATGGCGCAGTTGAAATAATTGAAAATAACGTTACGCCACCTACTCCTTTTTATATTGATTCGCTTCAATTTTTACCTGCAACACAAAATAATTCTTGTTCACACTATAAAGTATCTGTAACAACAAATGAGCAAGCATCTAAAATATTTTCACCAATTTATAATGATAATTTAGATGGTTCAAATATCAATCCTATAGTTTTTGAAGTTTTAAGAGGTCAAGGCTTTATTTTGGATATATTACATGAATCTGGACAAACTATAAAACAAAAATATGCAATATCTCAAGTGCCTAGTATATTAAATAAAAGTCTTTTTTCTTTAAAAATAAACAACTCACCAAATGGCGCAACAGTTATTGTAAATAGTGAAAATATTAATCTCTTAGATTTAGAGTATTCGTTAGATAACACAAATTGGAAGACAGAAAATGTTTTCTCAGGCTTACTACCTGATAACTTCATACTTTATATCAGAGATCATTTAGGATGCAGTATATCAATAGATTTTAATGTTAACGATGAAAATATTTATACATCAAGGTCATATTATAGCAAAACCAATTCTATAATAATGGTAGAACAAAATAATTCTGATTATAAAACTGAAGAAAACACATTAAGTAACAAATCTTTTGCAATTAACCCAAAACTAGCACATCCAGAATATCATCTATTTAAAAATACGCATATAATACCTTGTCAATTATTATCAAATTATTCGAATATTGTTGCGAAAGTTATTAAAGAAGATGGTTCTGAAGATAACTTATTCGTTAACAAAATCACCTATAATATAGGCAGAAAAGATGCTAGAGATGCCATAAAATACAATGTTGGTTTTGGCAAAACAGGCATTTACTTCAATACAGGAAAACTATATGATTATGATACTGATACTTATACAAATTCCGATTATTCGCTTTTAGGCGGATTACCAGAATGGGCTAAAATTGGTAATTACTTTAGTGTTGATGGAGCATGGTTTAAAATAGAAAACAAATATTTTGATGATAATTTAGGTGTAGAATCAATTATTATAGATTCTGTTTACACAGGAAATCCTACTTCAATTATAACAAAATCTATATTTAACAGACAAAAAGATGATGTGTTTGAGTGGGTTATTGACATGTCTGTTTATAACAATCAAACTATTCAAATACAAACAATAGAGACTGATGATAGGTTTGTAACAAAAACACGTATATCTGAAAAAATACTTGTAAAACCATCGCATAAAGATATGATTGAAATTATATCATACAATACTAAAAACACCGATGTTTTTTATAAATCAGGTATAAAACACTATGCATTAGTACATACTGCATCAATATCAGGAGAACACGAAGATCCATCAGAAATAAATAAAGGTGATGACGCTTCAAGTTTAATTGATTCAAAATTATATGAATCGTTAGATTACGAATTCGATTTATTATCATTAGGCGGTTACCGTCAGTTAACAAGAATGCTTTCTAATAATATGGTATTTATTGAAAGTGTTCAATGTATTAAAAACGGTTCAGTAGAAAAAGAAGGACCATTAGGCGAATCGAACGCTTATAAATTAAAAGCTAAAATGATGTACGCAAATGGAGGTTTAAACACAAATGCAAGCGAAATAGAATTAATAACAGAAAATGAAAACTTTGATGTGCCAAACCTTAAAATAACAGATGCTGGAAAATACGTTACTTATCAGTAAGTTCTTTTAAATCGTCTTTAGTTATATGAAGATGGTTATGTGTATCGAAATTAGTGTTGTTAAAAATATAAGTATCAGGTTTTTCTATATTTTTTTTATACGATGGAATGCATAACGAAATAAGCCAACCAATAAAAGCACCCCCACCAATAAAAAGTAACCAAATAATAAGCATAAAAACAAAGATAACATATAATATAAAAAAATTTAACCAGTTTCACTATTTAGAATCATTCTAAATAGTGAAAAAAATCATATATTTGAACATGGCAGGATATATCGAAATATTACAACAACTCGCTAACATACAAGGATTTATTTTAAGTCTTAACAACAATCAGCTTAATTTAAAAGATTTTGACGAAGCTACTAGCCTTAATCTTGTTGATTTTGTTGGCATATCTCAAGGAGATAAAGATTTTAAAGTACCTGTAAGTCTTTTTATTTCTTTATTACAAAAGCAAAGCTTAAAAGCAATTCCTTTTATGTTAAGGCCAGACACTGAAGGCCAAAAGATATTTACTTTAGATTTTGCTCCAGATAATATCGATTTATTTAAAGGCAGAACACATCAAATACAAGATTTTGATGGAAATATTTATGATTATAGCTACAATTCTTCAACAAAACAATTAATAACAAAAAAAGGGGTATCACTAAACGAAAGGTTATTTGGCACAGGATATAGTAATGATGCATCAAGTGTTCAATTTATAAAAGCAACTTCAGAGGGGCAAACAGAATTCTTTTATTCAGGAGCACCAAATTTAATTCAAGTATTCAACGGACGTACCAAATTAATTGAAAACTATAATGAAGATAATGTTCTAGTTGTTAGAGATTTTTCGAATTCTAATTACAGTTCAAATAATAAAATAAACTTAACAAAAGGTGTGCCTTTAGGATCAATTATAAAAATTAGAAAAGATTAATATCATGAAAAAAATAATTTTATTTATAGCATTTTTAATTTCAGGAATACATGCGTTTGCACAATTACCTCCAGACGACTATGTAGATGGCTTATCAACTCCGTATATAAGACTATACGAGCTTACAACTGTGCAACGAGACGCTTTAACACCAGCTGAAGGAGATTTTATATACAATACAGATATAAAGTCTAACCAGTATTACAATGGCACAACATGGATAAGCTATCAAAAGGAAATAAAAAGCTACACAACAGTTCAGCGAGACGCTTTAACACCAGATAATTTTGATGTTATTTACAACTCAACCGATACGGTATTGCAATATTGGGATGGCGACAGTTGGGAAGATTTTAGCAGCTCAAGCTACACGCCTATATCAGAATTCACAGTCTCGCATAAAATAAACTCGATATTCGGGCAAACCGCAGGTAACGGAAATGTAGTATTTGAGTATGTTGCCTCAGACATAACCAACATATTATTTAATGCAGAATATAGCGAGTATTTATACGCTTTTGAAGCTTTAGAAGGAACGCATGACTTTTATGTGCAAGTATATAACAAAACCAAGTTAAAAAGCTTATTAGGTAAAATAATCGGTTTTAATGAAAACATAGTAAATACTGTTGAGTACTACAACGCATCTATAAACATTGGCGATATGAATGAAGCAGATATTGATGTAGGAGATGTTATTGAAGTTTATATAAGTGCCGTTTTAAGCGGTGACTCACAGTTAACAGAAGCTGAAGTTGATGCTTATGTATCTAATAATGGCTACCTAACAGGATTATCTGGCAGCTCGATATGGCAATTAGGCGATGTTACCCAAACTTCGCCATTAGATTTTGATATACTTTCTTACGATCAAGCCAATGGACGTTGGATAAATAGGTCAAGAACTTCATTAGGTTTACCAACTTTAGCTGGCGTTAATACGTTTACAGGTATAAATCGCTTTGACCAAGCAATAACGATTGGACTTGGCAACCCAAGTGGATCAAGCGAACTAGGGTTAGGCTACATATCATCTTCTCTTGGTAATAAATTATTCCAAGTTCACATGGGGGATTATCTCCTTAACATGAGAGGGTCTAACAATGTTGTTCATAAACTAAATCTACCAAATTTAGCAAGTCCTAAAGTTTGGGATTTTCCAGATGATTCTGGTAAGTTTCTAACCGAAGAAAAAGCAGCCACTTTATATGGAGGTAGTGG
>NZ_CAXIBN010000209.1:0-4947 GCF_964021735.1 uncultured Wocania sp.
ACCAACCCTAGAAAACAACCGAGTAAAACTCACGCTTTTAGATTTAAGTAATTACAAACACTTAGCACCTATTGCGCAACAACCCCATTTAATACAATACTCACCCAGTAAAATTGATACCGCAGACGATTTAAAAGCATACGTACAAACTGCAGTTGATGGTTATTATCATAAAACCATCATCCCGTTTATAGTATTCGATAAACAAACCAATACCTATGCTGGAAGCACACGATTTGGATTGATTAATTGGCAAAATAAAGTGTTACATATTGGTTGGACCTGGATTGGAGAAGAGTTTCAAGGTAGTGGACTTAATACCAATATGAAGTTTTTAATGCTACAATATGCTTTCGAAGTTTTAGAATTTGATAAAGTAGAATTTAGAATAGACGAACGCAACATAAAATCTAGGCGCTCCGTTGAAAAACTAGGCGCAACGCTAGAAGGTGTTTTACGAAAAGACACCCTAATGCTTGATGGTTTTAAACGGAGTACCTGTTGTTATGGTATTTTAAATGAGGAATGGAATAATATTAAGAATGAGATTTTTAAAGGCTTTTAGGTTTTATACTAATCTGTTTAGATATAAGAATCTTTTATATAGCGAGGTTTTTTTGCAGGAAAATAAGACTAATATAACCCTCAACTACCTTTATTTTAGCATAAAACAGTAATTATTTTATTCGCTATAGTAAAACTTTTTTATTCTTTAGTATAAACAGCAAGATAAATTATTGATGATGATTCAACTCCTAAACATCTAAGTTTTTGGACTTGAAAAACAGAATGAAACTTATAACCTTGTTTCGAATATTTGCTAAATCTATTTTCAAAACTTTATAATAAGAGAATCAATACATAATTGTTAACAGTTATAAACAAGAAATACGTTTAGCAAGATTGGAAAAGTGTTTATATTAGTTAGCAAATATATTTGTGGTATTAATACAAAACTGATGAAACCGAAACAAACCAACAAAGCTTTTTATGAGGAAAAACTAAATATAATTATTGAATACATTAATAATAATTTAGATAGCAAAATAGACATAAAAACGCTTGCAGAGATCTCGCATTTTTCACCGTTTCATTTTCATCGTATTAGCAAAGCTTTATTAGGCGAACCTATTGGTACATACATTTCTAGAGTGCGACTAGAAACAGCTGCAAAAATGATTCGGTATTCTACTTTAGGGGTTGAAGCTGTTGCATATAATGTTGGTTTTGAAACACCTTCATCATTGTCTAAAGCTTTTAAAATTTATTTTGGAATATCGCCATCGGAGTATCGAAAAAACAAATTATTTACTTTCAAAAAAACGAACACTATGAATACGACATCTGGTACTGAACAAAGTCGAAGTATAAACATTAAAAAACCAAAAATTCAAAATATTGAAGACAAAAAATGCTTGTATTACAGAATGCAGGGTGCTTATCAAACCTTAGATTATACAGGTGCTTGGAAAAAACTTTGGGAACAAGTAAAAGAGCAAAAACTATTCACTAAGGGCATACAGCATTTTGGATTACCGTATGACGACCCAAAAGTAACCGACGAAGATAAAATCAGATACGACGCGTGTTTAATAATAAACAAAGACGCTAAACCTATTGGAGATATTGGTGTAAAAACTTTAAAAGGAGGGAAATTTGCTGTGTTTTTATACCAAGGATCTTACAAATATTTTGCCGATATTTATAATTATATTTTTAATGAATGGCTGTTAAATACCGATTACGAACTACGTGATGAATCTGTTAGAGAACGCTACATAAGTCACCCAGAACGTGTGGCAGAAGAAAAACTTAAAACAGAGTTTTACATTCCTATTAAATAGTCTTACAAGTATACTTTTGATTAAAAGCCTTACTTTAGAGGCGTATTTATCAAAAACATGAATAGAGGAAGAATAGCATCTATAGATATACTTAGAGCATTAACTATGGTTTTGATGATATGGGTAAACGATTTCTGGACACTTACTGGTGTGCCAAAATGGTTACAACACGCATCAGCTTCAGAAGATTATTTAGGGTTTTCGGATGTTATTTTTCCTCTATTTTTATTTATTGTTGGGCTTAGTATTCCTTTTGCTATAAAACAACGACAAAATAAAGGCGATAGCTTAGTTTCTATTTCAAAACATATCATAATTAGATCGTTATCACTTTTAATAATTGGTGTTTTTATGGTAAATTATGAAAGCGCCCATTTAAGTTTAGGTATTGGAAAATATTGGTGGTGTGTGCTTATGGCATTAGCAGTTGTACTCATTTGGATGCATTGGGAAAAAAGTCCAATATCAAAAAAATGGCATCCTATTTTACAAAGCATCGGTATTTTAATTCTTATATATCTGTCTTTTGTTTATAAAGGTGGAGCTAATGGTGATATTGGTATGAAAACCCATTGGTGGGGAATTTTAGGCCTTATAGGATGGGCTTATTTAGTAAATGCTTTGGCGTATGTTTTCTCAAAAGGAAACCTATACATCATGCTAACGTTACTTCTTGTGTTTAATGCACTTGCCATTTTTGGACAAATGGATTTATTACCACCACTTAATAAAAATTTAAGTTTCTTATCTGTAATTTATGGCGGTACTATTCCAGCATTAACCTCAGCAGGAATTGTAGCAACAATGCTTTATAAAAAATTATCTGTAAACCATAGCAAGTGGATATTTATAACACTTATAGTTATTGGAATTATATTTATAAGTTTTGGGTTATTAACACGACCTATTTGGGGTATTTCTAAATTACAAGGTACTCCATCGTGGTTAGCCATATGCTCTGGTATTGGTTTTATATCTTTTGCTATTTTATATTTTATTGCCGATATTAAAAAGCAAACAAATTGGGCTAAAATTATAGCTCCTGCTGGTACAGCAACACTTACTTGCTATATGATTCCTTATTTTGTATACCCATTAAAAAACATTATAGAAATAAGGTTTCCTGAGTTTTTAAACACAGGAATTATAGGACTTATTGGGTCTTTTGTTTTTGCTTTACTCGTAGTTTTTTTTACAGGCTGGATAGAGGAAAAAGGTTATAAATTGAAGCTTTAAATAACGCTACTTTGCATTCCAATTTTCTTTTCTATAGCCAAATGATGGATGGTTTTATTATTATTATCTTTAATAGGAAAAATTTCTATTTCGCAATTATACGGTGTACCATCCTTTTTATAGTTTATAATTTGTTCTTTAAATTGTTTTCCGCTATTCAAGTTTTTCCTAATACTCCTTTTTGTTTGTTCTGAAGAACCTTCACCTTGTAAAAAATTAGGCTTTTTTCCTTTAACATAATTAGCAGGGTAACCTGTCATTTTAGTAAACCCCTTATTTACCCATTGAATGTGTTGATTATTATCTGTAAGTATTAGGGCTTCAAAGTCTTTGTTCATAAAATTTTTTTCAATATCTAATAACCAATTGAATTTTTCTTTAAAGGCTTTTAAAATATCTAATTCTGCCTCTCTATTAAAGTTGGTAGCTTGTGCTGTTAGATGCATTGCATAAATATCCCAACATAATAAAGGTCCTCTTGAAAATCTTTCTTTGGTTTTCATAGCTTCTTTTTTAGTGCAGTGATATAAAGAAGCAAGACATTAATTATTAAAACAATTTTAATAATTAAGTAAAAGTATCTTGACTTGGCTTTAAATCGCGAAAGCACAGTTTGTCTATTACAAAGAAAGTATCTGGCTTGTAATTAATATTACTTACAGTTGCGCGACAGCTTGTGATTTTAACACAATTCCTTTTTAACTAGCAAATGCTAAACCTTTATAATAATAAATCAAAGATAATACTTTGATGAGCTACAAGCAAATTCTATAAATCCTTTTGATACCGTTCTACCATAGCTTCACGAGTTTCTGGTGTTTCTTTAGAGCCTAACTGATCTTTAAGCATTTGCCCCATCGTTGGTAATTCATCTCGATTAATTTTAGAGGACTCATCCCATAATTTGGAACGCATAAGAGCCTTGGCACAGTGCAAAAACACTTCTTCAACAGTAATAACAATACAGCTTTTTGGTAGATTTTGTTCCGAAGTAAATAAGTTTATATGATTTTTATCTATTGATAAATATGCGCTACCATTAATACGTAAAGTTTCATCGACTCCAGGAATTAAAAATAATAACCCTAAGTTTCCTGTTTCAATAATATTCGATAAGCTATCCATTCTATTATTGCCTTTGGCATCTGGAATAATAATTTCTGAATCACTAATTACTTTTACAAAACCTGATGCTCCTCCTCTTGGTGATGCATCATGCTTTCCTTCTTTATTTGACGAAGACAATATCAAAAAAGGCGACTTTTCTATAAAATTAATGGCATGTTTATCTAGTCTAGAAAACACTTTATTTTTTGCTCTTCCGCTAGGGTAACCATATAACGTTCGAAGTTGCGTTTCTGTAGTAATCTTCATAGCTCAATAATATTCAATTAATTAGTAAATTTAATTCAAATTATGCCCAATAATCAAATAAAAAGGTATTTCATCAAATATTTATTAGTGCTACAGTAAATATTACTTACAATTATACCTAAGTAACCAAATACCAATTAAATATGAAGGCATTTATTATAATTTTAGCATTATCTTTTACAGGCTTATGTAAAGCACAAACTATTTCTACGGACGATAAGCTACATTTTGGTGCTGGTGCTTTAATATCGGCAACAACCTACACTATAGTATACACTACTACAAAGAATAAAAAGAAAGCCTTTTGGTATAGTTTGGGTGCTTCTACCCTAGCTGGTCTTGCAAAAGAAGTTTATGATAGCGGTAAAGAAAATAACAAATTCGACACAGGAGAATGGGGAGCTACTACATTAGGTGGTTTAACAGCAAGCGCAACTATTAGCTTGTTTGTTGGAAAAAACAAAAGAAATGCTAAAATTGCTTTGGTTAATTA
>NZ_CAXIBN010000210.1:0-4882 GCF_964021735.1 uncultured Wocania sp.
GTATATTTATATTAAAGTCTTATCATGGCTTAATAGAGACGTCTAAACTACAACATGAAGGAGGGGATGCGGATAAACCAATACAAACAACTACTATTAATTTAGGTAGTGGAACTAAACCTGAGTAGTGAAGTTACTACCTAAACAAGAGAATGCAGTATATTACCTAAAGGATAAAGAAACAAACGAACTTCTTTATGGTGGTGCAGCTGGGGGCGGTAAATCTGCTCTCGGCTGTTTGTGGTTAATTGAAATGTGTCAGAAATACCCTAACTCTCGCTGGTTAATGGGGCGTTCTAAGCTTAAAGCTTTAAAAGAAACTACTTTAAATACATTCTTTGAGCTATCTACTGCATTAGGTATATCAGAACAATTCACATACAATGCTCAAAGCAACTCTATTAATTGGGTTAATGGTAGTCAAATACTTTTAAAAGACTTATTCTTATATCCGTCAGACCCTAACTTTGATAGTTTAGGTTCTTTAGAAATTACAGGAGCTTTTATAGATGAATGTAATCAGATAGTTTATAAAGCGTGGCAGATAGTTACGTCTAGGTGTAGATTTAAACTAAAAGAGTTTAATTTAATACCAAAAGTTTTAGGAAGTTGCAACCCTTCTAAAAATTGGACTTATAAATATTTTTACAAACCAAACAAGTTAAACGAATTACCAAAATCAAGGAAGTTTATACAGGCTTTACCAACGGACAATCCACACTTACCAGATAGTTACTTAGAATCACTGAGAAGTCTTGATAAGAATAGTAAGCAACGTTTATATTATGGTAATTGGGAATATGACGATGATCCAGCTACTTTAATAGATTTAGACAGTATTACTGATTATTGGAACGGCAGACAAGTCAAAGAAGGAGAAACAAAATATATGACTATTGATGTTGCCAGAAAGGGAAAAGATAAAACAGTCTTTAGACTTTGGAAAGGTTGGGTATGTTTTAAACGTTTTTCTATGGATATTTCTAGAATTGATGAAGTAGTAACCAAAGCAGAAGAATTACAGTTTGAATATGGAATAAGTAACTCTAACACGATAGCCGATGAGGATGGAGTAGGTGGTGGTGTAGTTGATTATTTAGGATGTAAAGGTTTTGTAAATAATTCTAGACCCATAAAAGAATCTATTGCAGACGAATACATAACACCTAACTACGACAATTTAAAGAGTCAATGTAGTATCGAAATGGCTAAAAAGATAGTTAAAAAAGAAGTTGTAGAGTTATGCCACGATACTACTATTATCGAGATAACATCCGAAGAAATGGAGCAGGTAAAAATCAAGGATGTTGATAAAGACGGTAAACTTGGAGTTGTTCCAAAAGACAAGGTTAAAGAAATGATAGGTAGGTCGCCAGATGAGTGGGATAGTATTATGATGCGTTACTACTTTGAGTTAGAGCCAGATGAATACGTAATATATTAATTCAATAAAACAGCAAACAAGATAATTTTTAAATAACGAATAGTAATTTTTATTCTAAGATTAAGCAAACCAAATGTAAAATAACTTTTTCACACATATTCAGAAAAAAAGATATAAAATTAAAATGATGGAAATTTGTAAACATTGTAAAACTGATAAAACAAAAACTAAAACTAATAACGGATATTCAAAGGAATGTGAATGTACTTTTGAAGGAAATATTATTGTCGAATTTAGCATAGATGTGAATAAAAACTAAATTCCTTATTTATAATCGTTATAAATAACAAAAAAATCATTATGTTTGTAATATATAGTGATTTATAGATGATTTTAGATAACGATCAGATTTTAGAACTCATAAAAAAACCTTCTAACGCCAATATTAAACAATGGCAAGAAGAGCATACTGTTTTAGATTTATATTATAACGGTGGAGATGTTGCATCTCAATTAGAGCAAGTTCAAAACTACGAGAACGCATCACAAAAAAGTCTAAGAGATAAAATCGCACGATCGACAAAAGACTTCTTATCCAACTTATTAAATCCTAAAAATAAAATATTTTCAGCTTCTGGTTATAATGTCGATATTGAAATATCTTCACAAACAGCCTTAACAAACTTTAAAGAGCATTTAGATAAATTACCAGAGGGTATATCTATTACCAAGTGGATGGAAACATATTGGAATGAAGCCTATGTAACAGATCCTAATGGCGTTTGTTTTATCGAGGTTGAAAATGGTCAAAATCCTAAAGCATATCCAACTTATAAAAGCATTTTAACCGTACACGATTATTCTTTAAAATGGGGTGTATTTGATTATGTTATTTTTAATTATGGTAAAGTATTAATAGATGACAAAAAAGAGGTTAAAGTTTACCGAGTATTCGACGAACAAAAAGATGGTCTTTACTATAATGATAAAGAACAGTTAAAAGAATACATTGAACCAAACAAAGAAACCTCTATAATCAATCATAATTATGGTTTTGTACCTGCTGTTTTATGCTCAGATATTATCGACAAAAAAACCAACGGACGTAAATCATTTATTAATAAAATAGATGAAGTTTTAAAAGAGTATATGCGAGATAGTTCGGTACACTCTATTTATAAGTTTTTACATGGGTTCCCTATCTTTTGGCGCTTAACTTCTAAATGTACTACATGTTTAGGTACTGGTAAAATAACCAAAAAAGAAACGCAAGAAAAAACAAAATGCCCTACATGCTACGGCACAGGTCAAAAGGTTACTAATGATGTTTCAGATTCAATAAATATTCCTATTCCTAAAGATGGGCAACCTAAAATAACGCCAGACGTAGCAGGATATGTTCAGCCAGATTTAGAAACATGGCAAAAACAATTAGACGAACTTAACGAAATGCGTAAAGAAATGCACTTCGCTTTATGGGGAACTTACACTAATGAAAATGTAAAAGCAGAAACAGCAACAGCTCGTTTTATAGACGAACAGCCTATACAAGAAACTTTAAAAAACATATCTACAACAGCCGAAAACATAGAGCAAAAGCTTACAGAGTTTCAAGGTAAAATTATGTATAAAGATTTGTTTAAAAAAGCAAGTGTTCGTTATGGTAAACGTTTTTTAATTGAAACTCCTGATGTACTTTGGGAGAAGTACCTACATGCTAAAGATAAACAAAGCCCTATATCTACTTTAGATTATTTATATAAACAATTTTTAATGGCTGAATATCATAACGATAACGCTATGATGCAAAGTAAACTAAACGAATTTAATTTAGAGCCTTATCCACATTATTCGTTAGAAGATTTGCAAGGTATAGCCAGTATAAAACAGATACAAAGAAAGTTGTTATTTTGCGAATGGAATAGCTTGCAAGAGGTTGACTATTCAAATGATTTTAATAAGCTTAAAGATGATTTTGATAAGTATGTAAATGACAATTTAGAAATACCATTAGAAGCATCACAATTAAATTAAAACTAAAATGAGAAAATTACAAGAGTGTAAAGTTACTTTCAATAACGGAAAGCAAACAAAAAAAGAAGAGGTTGGAGAAGTTAAAAAAGTAGTTGATTCTGCTGCCGAGCAATTAGAAATCGATAGTGATAATAATATCGAAAATGCTAAAAATGAGAAAGGTATTCAAATTATATCGATTTGGGAAGATAAAGGAGAAAGTAAAAAATCTAAAAAAGCAAAAACCAAAAAAGAGTAATTATAAATGGAATTAAACAAAGACCTTATTTCGTCAATGGCTAGTCATTACGGAATAACAGCGGAGGAATTAACCGAAAAGTTAACTAGCGAAACGCCAGAGGAATTAAAATTGGCAGGACAATTATTTACAGATGACGAGTTAAAATCTCGTGATTCTGGAAAATACAACGAAGGTAAAGAAGCTAAAGAAGAAATGCTGTCTAAAGACCTTAAAAAGAAATACGGATATGAATTTGAAGGCAAGAATATTGATGTTTTTTTATCTCACCATGACGAGCAGTTAAAAAATAAATATTCTAAAAACTCAAACGAGCGTGTTTCAGAATTAGAAAAAGATATTACAAATCTTAAAAATACCTATGAAGAAGAAATAACAGGTTTAAAAACGGTTAATGGCGAGTTATTAGGTAAAACTAAAAATCAACAAATTAATAACAGTTTGCTATCTATTATACCTAAAGATACAACGCTTAAAAAAGAAGCTTTAATAACGCTTTACAAGAGCGAGAGAGAACTTGATATTGAAAACGATATTAATGTTATTAAAGTAAATGGTGAGGTTTTAAAAGACCCAAAAACAACAGAACCAATATCTTTAAGTTCCGATTTTAATGATTGGTTAGTTAAAGAAAAATATATAAGTGCTGCTCCAGGACGTGGTGGTGATAATGAATTTGGTAAAAGCGGTTTTAAAGGAAATTCTATATCAGATTTTCAAAAGAACTGGCAAAAACAAAATCCAGATCAATCGTTAAACACACAAAAATACGATGAAGATTACCAAGCATGGAGAGCTGAAAATAAAGAAGTAGTTGCTTAAACTTCTAAAAAAACAAGCAAAAAAGGTAAAAAGCCAAGACATAGGCAAAAGAATAACGCAAAGATACTGCACTATTTATTAATTAAAAAAAACTTTAATAAAATGGCAAATTATGCAGCTTCTGTCTTAGCGGAAGCAAAACTAATACTAGCGAGTCGTTTCGCAGCACCAGAAATGAGGGTAAAAAGTCCTAATGTTTTTGGAGCGTTTCAAAAAAACACAGATATAGCAATACCTAACGTTGGTGCATTGCGTACAGCAACATCAAGAGCCGAAAAAGGGTATTTCTTTAATCGTTCTAAACGATCTAACACGTCAGCGAGAGCGCATAATCACACAGGTTCAGTAGGTGATTCTACCGAAGTAGCATTCACATGGGCAACTTATGGCGATAAATTTCAAAC
>NZ_CAXIBN010000211.1:0-4871 GCF_964021735.1 uncultured Wocania sp.
CAAAACAGCAAACAAGTGCATTAATGTTCTTGTCAACATATACAGATAGCGACGATTATGATGCGACATTTATTCAGAACTACTTAAAAATAAACGTGATTCCAGCCATGCAACGTATTCAAGGTGTTGGGGATGTAAGTGTGTTTTCGCAACAAGATTATGCAATGCGTATTTGGTTAAAGCCAGAAAAATTAGCAGCCTATAATTTAATTCCATCTGATATTTCAGCTGCTTTACAAGAGCAAAACTTGGAAGCCGCAGCGGGCTCGTTAGGAGAAAATAATGGTGAAGCATTTTCGTATGTGTTAACGTATAGTGGGCGTTTTAAAGAACAGAAACAATACGGGGACATCATAATTAAAGCTTTAGGGAATGGCGAGTTTTTACGTTTAAACGATGTGGCAACTATTGAATTAGATGCACAATCGTATGCGTCTAACGCCATGAGCAAAGGGCACCCTGCGGTATTTATGGGCATCTTTCAGACCAAAGGTTCTAATGCACAGGAAATTATTGAGAATATTAAAACGACCTTAAATACGGTTGAAAAAGATTTACCTGAAGGCTTACATATTTTTGTGCCTTACGATACCAGTTTGTTTTTAAATGCGTCCATAGATAAAGTAATCAGCACGCTGCTTGAGGCGTTCTTACTGGTTTTTTTAGTCGTATTTATCTTTCTGCAAGATTTTAGGTCGACTTTAATTCCGGCCATCGCTGTGCCAGTTTCGATTATTGGAACCTTCTTTTTCTTGAATGTCTTTGGGTATTCTATCAACCTTTTAACACTATTTGCATTGGTACTTGCCATTGGAATTGTAGTAGATGATGCCATTGTAGTCGTTGAAGCCGTTCATGCTAAAATGGATAATGGTGAAAAGGATCCTAAAAAAGCAACGCTCGATGCCATGACCGAAATATCTGGAGCCATTATATCGATTACTTTGGTAATGGCAGCCGTATTTATTCCAGTAACGTTTGTAACTGGGCCAACAGGTGTGTTTTATGAGCAATTTGGGGTAACCTTAATTATCGCAATTCTTATTTCGGCAGTAAACGCCTTAACCTTGAGCCCTGCCTTATGTGCGTTATTTTTAAAAACACACAAGGAAGACGAAGAACTGAAAGGCAAAGGGCCATTAAAACGTTTTTACACGCTTTTTAATCGCGGATTTAATGCCACTGTTGATCGATATGGGAAATCACTTCAGTTTTTATACAAAAGAAAATGGGTGCCAGTGTTGCTTTTGGCATTAGCTGTTGCAGGTATTTTTTATGCGTCAAAAACAACACCTACTGGTTTTGTGCCAAATGAAGATAGAGGAATTATTTTTGCAAATATCGAGTTGCCAGCTGGTGCTTCTTTAGATAGAACGAATGAAGTTGTAAAAAGTTTAAACGATAAAACCAAAGATTTAGATGGTGTAGTTGGTGTTTCATTTATAAAAGGAAGAAGTTTAATTAGTGGTTCTGGTAGCAATTACGGTTTTGGTATTATTAAACTTGCCGATTGGAAAGATCGTGAAACCGAAGCACTTTCGGCAGAAGCTATAACAGGGAAATTGTTTGGTATAGCGGCATCTATTCCTGAAGCTAACGTTATTTTCTTTGCACCGCCAAGTATTCGTGGTTTTGGTAATTCCGCAGGTTTCGAGGTAAATTTATTAGATAAGTTTGGTGGCGAGTTTACAGATTTAGACAAAGTAAATCAAGAATTTTCCAAGGCTTTGATGAGTCACCCAGAAATTAAATATGCGCAATCGTCTTTCAATACAAAATATCCTCAATACGAAATGGATATTAACGTACCATTAGCAAAAGAAAAAGGCGTGCCCATTAATAGTATTTTTTCAACACTACAAGGCTATATAGGAGGTGTTTATGCTTCCGATTTTTCAAGATTTGGAAAACAATTTAGAGTGTATATCCAATCGTTGCCAGAAGATAGAGCTGATGTAAATGCCTTGAATAGCATGTATGTTAGAACAAATTCAGGAGACATGACACCCATTACACAGTTTGTGAAATTAGAGCGTGTATATGGCCCGCAATCTGTTACGCGTTTCAACCTATTCAATTCTACATCAATTACTGGAGCAACAAACGCAGGGTTTAGTACAGGAGATGCCATTAGAGTGATTGAAGAAGAAGTGGCAAAATTACCAAGTAATTATACCGTTGCATACTCTGGTTTAACGCGTGAAGAGGTAAATGCAGGAAACCAAACGATGTTCATATTTATATTAAGTATTTTGTTTGTGTATTTCTTATTAAGCGCACAATACGAAAGTTACTTATTACCATTTGCTGTAGTGTTATCGTTACCATTTGGGGTGTTTGGAGCTTATATAAGCACGAAGTTTTTTGGATTGGAAAACAACATTTATTTCCAAATTGCCTTAATTATGCTTATCGGATTGCTTGCTAAAAACGCCATCCTTATTGTGGAGTTTGCGCTTCAAAGACGAAAAAATGGTGAAAGTATTGTAGATGCAGCCATCCATGGAGCCAAAGCGCGTTTACGTCCAATTTTAATGACCTCGTTCGCTTTTATTTTAGGGCTCATGCCGTTGGTGTTGGCTAAAGGTGTTGGAGCCGAAGGAAACAACTCTATTGGTACAGGAGCCGCAGGCGGAATGCTTATAGGAACCATTTTAGGCGTATTTGTAATCCCGCTTTTATTTATTCTTTTCCAGTGGTTACAGGAAAAGGTCTCTAGTAAACCAGTAGTAATTGAAACAAAAGAATAGTAAGATGACATTTATAAAAAAACCATATATATATAGAACGCTTGTTGTAGTATTCATGGCGTTCACATTACAAAGTTGTTTTGTGGCAAAAGATTATGCAAGACCAGAAGAACTACAAGAAACGGAAAATTTATACCGAACAGACAATCTGCCAACCGATAGTTTATCTATGGCAGATGTATCTTGGAAAGATATGTTTGCTGATGCAAATTTAAAGCAATACATTGAAGAAGGCTTGCAAAATAATTTAGATATTCGTGTGGCTTTACAGCAAATGGCCGTTGCCGAAGCGTATATGAAACAAGGAAAAGCGGGGAATTTACCAAGCATTAATGCCAATGCGTCTGCTTCACGATCTTATTTATCGGGAAATGGCCAGCAAGGTGCTATATTAAGTAGTCTTGGAACCGACCATGTCGATCAATTTGAACTTTCTGGCGCCTTATCTTGGGAAGCTGATATCTGGGGAAAAATACGCAGTAACAAACGCGCTGGCGAAGCGGGTTATTTACAAAGTGTGGCTGCGCATCAAGCGGTAAAAACCCAATTGGTATCTGCTATTGCATCGACCTATTATCAACTATTGGCGTTAGACGCACAATTAAAAGTTACCAAAGAAACTATTGCAACCCGTGATAGTAGTGTGGTTACCATTAAAACGTTAAAAGATGCAGGACAGGTAACGCAGGTTGCGGTTGACCAAAACATCGCGCAGTATAATAATGCCAAAGCCTTACAAGTAGATTTGGAAGTAGCTATTTTTAAAACAGAAAACACCTTGAATTTACTCCTTGGGAAAGATTCTAAAGCGGTTAAACGAGGTGCTTTGGAAAATCAAGCATTAGAATCCAATATTAAGTTAGGTGTTCCAGCAACTTTGTTAAGTAATCGTCCAGATGTTATGGCGGCTGAATACGGACTGATTAATGCCTTTGAAATGACGAATGTGGCACGAAGTAATTTTTATCCCTCGTTAACATTGACAGCTTCTAGCGGATTTCAAAGTTTACAATTAGATGACTTGTTAAGTGCTAACTCGTTGTTTGCCAATATTATTGGTGGATTGGCACAACCTATTTTTAACAAACGAGCGATAAAAACACAGCACGAAGTAGCCAAAGCACAACAAGAACAAGCACTGTTAAGTTTTAAAAAGACGTTGCTAACGGCAGGAAATGAAGTATCTAACGCGCTATATGCTTATAATGCTGAAACCGAGAAATTTGAATACCGTCAAAAAGAAGTCGAAGCTTTACGTAATGCTGAAAGTAATTCAGAAGAATTGTTGAAAAATGGGTATGCCAATTATCTAGACTTGTTAACGGCAAGACAAAGTGCTTTGAGTGCTGAATTGAATGTGATTGACAACAAATTGAATCAGTTGTTAAGTGTCGTGAATTTATACGAAGCCCTTGGTGGTGGATGGAAATAAAAATTAGTATTAATAGGCTAAGTTAATTATGGGCAAAGAACAAATTATAGCGTTCGCAGCCGAGAAATTTACTCAATTTGGCAGTAGGCGGTTCACTATGGATGAGCTTGCTGCCTTGTTGGGTATTTCTAAAAAAACAATCTACAAGTACTTTTCCAGTAAGGAAGACTTGGTAACAGCTAGTATTCAGCATTTAATAAACGAATATAACCAAACGTTAAAATACTTAATTGAAGTAGAAAAAGACCCTATTACCAGGATTGTTATAATGTATGAAAAGGCTTTTGATCGTCTTAAATATTTTGAACCTTCTTTTATTTTCGGACTTCGAAAATACTATCCTTCGGCCAATAAAGTATTTGATGATTTTCGTGATAATTTTGTAAAGATTAGAGTATATAATCTTTTGAAAATTGCAAAAGAAAAAGGTTTTTTGGTTGATGAGGTAAATTTAAAATTGTTCTGCGATTTATATTTTAAAAAGTTTGAAGAGATTGCCTTCACAAATAATAACCTTTTTGAAATATATTCCAATAAGGACTTGTTAAACCACTTTATAGTATATAGCTTACGAGGTATTACAAAATCAAGTTATAAAAATCCTTATTTTGAATAGTTTGTTATTTTTACACTTATGAAAAAAGACATCCAAATACCAAAAGTTGAAAACGTATACATAGCTATTGTAA
>NZ_CAXIBN010000212.1:0-4823 GCF_964021735.1 uncultured Wocania sp.
TCCTGTCATCCCGACAAAAAAGGAGCTTAATCAAGCTCCTTTTTTTACTTCCTATTCTCAATCCACTTTTTAGCATTTACAAAAGCTTCTAGCCAAGGAGACACTTCATCTTTTCTTCCTTTAGGATAATGTGCCCAATTCCATTGAAACGTAGAGCGCTCAATATGTGGCATCGTTACTAAATGGCGCCCAGTTTTATCACACATCATAGCTGTGTTAAAGTCTGAACCATTTGGATTGTGAGGATAACCTTCGTAACCATATTTTGCAACGATATTGTATTTATCTTCAGAATATGGTAAACTAAATTTACCTTCACCATGAGAAATCCAAACCCCTAAAGTAGTTCCTGCAAGCGTAGACAACATAACAGAATCATTCTCTTGAATTTTTACTGAAGTGAATGAGCTTTCGTGTTTATGTGACTCATTATACGTTAGTTTTCCATGAGTTTCGTGTTCTGGATTTACTAAATCTAATTCCATCCAAAGTTGTGCACCATTACAGATTCCAACGGAAAGTGTATCTTTTCGTTCAAAGAAATTTTTAAGTGCTGTATTAGCTTTTTCATTGTATTTAAAAGCACCTGCCCAACCTTTTGCAGAGCCTAAAACGTCAGAATTACTAAAGCCACCAACTGCTCCAATAAATTGAATATCTTCTAAAGTTTCACGACCAGAAATTAAATCAGTCATGTGCACGTCTTTCACATCAAAACCAGCTAAATACATAGCATTTGCCATTTCACGTTCAGAGTTGCTTCCTTTTTCACGAAGGATAGCTGCCTTAGGCCTTGTATTTCCTATGACTGGTAATTTTCCAGTGAAATGTTTAGGGAAGGTATATTGTAAAGGTTGATTTTTGTAATTGTTGAATCTATCTTCAGCTAAATTTTTTGCAGTTTGTTTTTGGTCGAGTAGGAAAGAGGTTTTATACCAGACATCTCTTAATCTCGACACTGTCATAGTGAATACTTCAGCTTGATTAATAACACTTAGTACATCAGACTCGGTTACTTTTCCAATATTGAAATACTCAATATTTGCTTCTGATAAAACTGTTTCTACTGAAGTATCTTTTGCTTGAAACACAATTCCTGAATTTTCGGCAAATAAGATTTTAAAAGAATCTTTTTCATTTAAAACACTTAAATCTAATTCAGCACCTAAATTAGTGTCAGCAAAACACATTTCTAGTAACGTTGTAATTAACCCGCCTGAAGCTACATCATGTCCAGCAATAATTTGTTCATCTTTAATTAGTTGTTGAATGGTATTAAATACATTCTTAACGTAAGATGCATCTTTTACATTTGGTGTTTCATTCCCTATTTTATTAAGTATTTGTGCAAACGAACTTCCACCTAATTTAAAATCATCTTGTGATAGGTTGATATAATAAATATCACCTGCATTTTTTTGAAAAACAGGCTCTATAACTTTAGTAATGTCGTTACAATTAGCAGCAGCAGAAATGATAACCGTTCCTGGAGCAATCACTTCCTCATTCGGATATTTTTGCTTCATAGAAAGCGAATCTTTTCCGGTAGGAACATTAACGCCTAAATCGATAGCAAACTCTGAAATAGCTTGTACTGCTTCATATAAACGTGCATCTTCACCTTCGTTTTTACAAGGCCACATCCAGTTTGCAGATAACGAAACAGATTTTAGCCCTTCTTTTAAAGGAGCCCAAATAATATTAGTTAACGCTTCGGTGATTGAATTTCTGCTTCCAGCAACAGGACTGATTAATCCAGAAATAGGCGAATGACCAATAGAGGTTGCAATACCTTCTTTTCCTTTGTAGTCGAGAGCCATTACACCAACATTGTTTAATGGTAATTGTAATGGTCCTGCGCATTGTTGTTTTGCCACTTTTCCACCAACACATCTATCAACTTTGTTGGTTAGCCAGTCTTTACACGCTACAGCTTCTAGTTGTAATACTAGATCTAAATACTCATAAAAATTATCAGAATTATAAGTAACATCTTTATAATTTCTTTTGATAGTTTTATCGGTCAAAACTGTTTTTGGAGAACTTCCAAACATATCCTCCATAGCTAAATCCATAGGTTTATTACCCTTGGTTTTAGATTGAAAAGTAAAACGGTTGTCTCCTGTAACATCGCCTACGGTGTACATTGGTGAACGCTCGCGATCTGCAATTTTATGTAAAGTTTCAAGATGTGCTTCACCAATAACCAACCCCATTCTTTCTTGAGATTCATTTCCTATAATTTCTTTATTAGAAAGTGTTGGATCGCCAACAGGCAATTTGTCTAAATCTATTATACCACCAGTATCTTCAACCAATTCTGATAAGCAATTTAAGTGTCCGCCAGCGCCATGGTCGTGAATAGAAACGATATGGTTTTCATCGCTTTCTACCATGCCACGAATAGCATTAGCAGCACGTTTTTGCATTTCTGGGTTGGAACGTTGTACAGCGTTTAATTCGATGCCAGATGCAAATTCTCCTGTATCTGCTGATGATACTGCTGCACCACCCATTCCAATACGGTAGTTTTCGCCTCCAAGAATTACTATTTTGTCACCTTGCTTTGGTGTGTCTTTTAATGCTTGATCTATTTTTCCATAACCTATACCACCAGCTTGCATAATGACTTTATCGAAGCCTAGTTTTCTGGCTTCTTCTTCATGTTCAAAAGTTAAAACCGAACCACAAATCAATGGTTGACCAAATTTGTTTCCAAAATCTGATGCGCCGTTTGATGCTTTTATTAAAATGTCAATAGGTGTTTGGTATAACCAATCACGTTCTGGAAATGCTTTTTCCCATGGTCTGTTATCTTCTAAACGAGAATACGAAGTCATGTAAACTGCTGTACCAGCCAATGGTAATGAACCTTTTCCGCCAGCAAGTCTATCTCTAATCTCACCACCAGAACCTGTTGCAGCACCATTAAATGGCTCAACTGTTGTTGGAAAATTATGAGTTTCTGCTTTAAGTGAAATTACCGATTCAAAATCTTGCGTGGTATAATAATCTGGAACATCAGCACGTTTTGGAGCAAATTGTTCCACTTTTGGGCCTTTTATAAAAGCCACATTGTCTTTATATGCCGAAACAATATCATTTGGATGTTGTTTTGAGGTTTCTTTAATGAGTTTAAAAAGTGATGTCGGTTTTTCTTCGCCATCAATTACAAACGTGCCATTAAAAATTTTATGGCGACAATGTTCTGAGTTTACTTGTGAAAAACCAAATACTTCAGAGTCGGTTAGTGGTCTGCCAATTTTTTTTGAAACATCTTCTAAATATTCAACTTCTTCATGACTTAATGATAATCCTTCTTGTTGGTTATAAGCAGAAATATCTTCAATATTTAAAATCGGTTCTGGTTGAATATCAATAGTAAATGAGTCTTGATTTAACCCATTGAATTTTTCAGAAATCATAGGATCGAAATCTAAAAAATCTTCTGAAACCGATTGAAACTCTTCAATTCTAATAATATCAGAAATCCCCATGTTTTGAGTAATTTCAACAGCATTGGTGCTCCAAGGTGTTATCATTGCGGCACGCGGACCAACAAAAAAAGCATCTAAAGATGCTTGCTCTATTTTTGGCTGGTTGCCAAATAACCATACTAATTTTGAGATGGTTTCGGTTGATAATTCTTTTGTTGTTTGAACAGCAAAAACTTTGCTATTTGTGTTTCCAAAGAAATGAATCATTATCTATCTATTTGTGTGTGTTTAAAGAAAGTGCAAAAATACACATTTTTAACCATTCAGAATGTCTTTTTTTATCAAAGCGCAAGCTGTTATTAACAGTATTTTCAACAAGACTTTCAATTATTTGGACGTTACCTTTCAGGTCGGGCTTTCAGCAGTCGCTCCCTCCTGCGTCGGGGAGCTTCAACAAATGCTTCAATCCCTAACGCACTTGTCCGCTAAGGTTTTGTCATTCCTGCCTTACGACTTCGCTCAAGATAAACTTCGGCAGGAATCCATTTTGCTTTATTTTTGTGGATTCCTCATCAAGTGCGGAATGACAGAAATGCTAAAAATATTTTTGAAGAATTGATTTTACCGAGCTATAATAACTACTGCCAAACAAATTTAAATGCACCAACAAATAATACAATTGGTAAATGTCTATTCTAGCAGATGTATTTTCATCCAATGGATAATACGAGTGATATGACTCATAAAAAGATTCACCAAAACCACCAAACAATTTTGTCATAGCAATATCAACTTCGTTGTGTCCGTAATAAACGGCAGGGTCAATTAAATACGGTTCACCATTTTTTGAAATAAGATAATTACCGCTCCATAAATCACCATGAAGTAACGATGGTTTTATGCCTTTAAACAATAATTCTAACTGATTTTTAATGTGTTGTTCAGACGGACATTCAGCAACAGAAAGTAAACCTTTTTGTTTCGCTAGTTCAAGTTGAGGTAACAAGCGCTCATGAGTATAAAATTCAACCCAATTTTTGTGGGCAGAATTGCTTTGTGGTAAACTACCTATGTAATTATCTTTATCTAATCCAAAATTATCCGAAGAACATTTATGTAGAGTAGCCAGTTGTTCTCCTAAAAGTTTAAAATCTTCTGTTGTAGCTCGTTTAGATTCCACAAAATCCATCAGTAAAAAGGCAGAATTTTCAAAACTATCAAAAGCTAAAACTTTTGGTGTTTTTATTGTGTTAGTTTTGGCAATCAGGTCTAAACCATAAGCTTCGGTTTGAAACATGTTTAATGTGCTGACACTATTCAGTTTTAAAAAATATGAGTTGTTTGCAGTGTCAATTTTATAAGCTTGTGAAATGTCGCCACCACTAA
>NZ_CAXIBN010000213.1:0-4819 GCF_964021735.1 uncultured Wocania sp.
AAGTTGGTCTAAAAATTAATTGATAAAAATATTAGAAAATCAATTCATTAAATAGGAAACAAAGAGGTTGTTAGTATAATGAGTAAGCAATATAAATGGGGAATTATAGGTTGCGGAAGTGTTACCGAGCTTAAAAGTGGGCCAGCTTATCAAAAGGTAGATGGATTTAATCTTTATGCCGTGATGCGTCGTGATATTGAAAAGGCAAAAGATTATGCCACTAGACATCATGTTCCTAAGTTTTATGGAAATGCAGACGAATTGATTAATGATCCAGATATTGATGCTATATACATTGCAACACCACCAGATTCTCATGCTTATTATGCCTTAAAAGTTGCTGAAGCAGGAAAAATATGTTGTATAGAAAAACCTATGGCACCAACTTATAAAGAATGTTTATTAATTAATAATGTATTTAAAGAAAAGAAAATTCCATTGTTTGTTGCTTATTACAGACGATCACTTCCTAGGTTTAAACAAATTAAATCGTGGCTTGAAGATAATAAAATTGGGAAAGTGAGGCATATAAATTGGCATTTAAGTAAGCCAGCAAACGATATCGATTTATCTAAAATATATAATTGGCGTACAGATATTAAAATTGCACAAGGTGGTTATTTTGACGATTTAGCGTCTCATGGAATAGATTTATTTATTCACCTGTTGGGAAACATAGAAACCGCTAATGGTATAGCTGTGAATCAGCAAGAGCTATATTCCGCTATGGATGCTATTGTTGGAAATTGGGTGCACGAATCTGGAGTAACAGGTTCTGGCAGTTGGAATTTTGGAACAGAAAAAAGAGAAGATTATGTTCAGATTTATGGTGAAGAAGGCAAAATAAGTTTTTCTGTTTTTGGTGAAGTTCCAATAGTGTTAGAACGCGGAACACATATTGAAAGTTTGAGTATCAAAAACCCAGAAAACATTCAATTTTTTCATGTTCAAAATATGAAAAATCATTTGTCAGAAAACATACAACACCCATCAACAGGTAAAACAGCATTACATACCACATGGGTATTAGAAAATATTTTACAAAACAATAATTAAAGTTTAAAACCAGAATAATGTTAAAAAGTAGTATAGACAAAGCAACGGGTTTCGAAAAGCGATTTGAAAATATTGGTACCGTAGTTTACGAAAATTCAACTACAGCATCAAAAGCAGTTGCTAAAGAAATAGCAGACCTTATTAAAGTAAAACACTCTCAAAAACAACCTTGTATATTAGGTTTAGCAACAGGTTCTTCGCCAAAGGGATTATATGCTGAATTAGTACGTTTACATAAAGAAGAAGGTTTAAGCTTTAAAAATGTAATATCATTCAATTTAGATGAATATTATCCAATGGAACCTGACTCTGTAAACAGTTATGTTCGTTTTATGAAAGAACAATTATTTAACCATGTAGATATATTACCAGAAAATTATCATATCCCAGATGGAACTTTAGCTAAAGAAGATATTAGAAGTTACTGTGATGACTACGAAGCTAAAATTAAAGCATTAGGAGGTTTAGATTTACAGATATTAGGTATTGGAGGTAATGGACATATAGGTTTTAACGAGTCTGGTTCACTCCAAAACTCTAGAACACGATTAGTAGCTCTAGATCATATTACAAGAGTTGCTGCAAGTGGTGATTTTTCAGGTTTAGATAATACACCTAGAACAGCAATAACTTTAGGTGTTAAAAAAATAATGGAAGCAAAAAGGGTAATCCTTTTAGCTTGGGGAGAAAGAAAATCTAATATCATTAAAGCTTCAGTTGAAGAGGAGGTTACCAGTCGTGTACCAGCATCTTATTTGCAAGAGCATAATAATGCCACTTTTGTTTTAGATCAAGCAGCAGCATCAAAATTGACAAGGATTAATACACCATGGTTAGTTGAAAAAATTGTATGGACAGACAAACATATTAGAAAGGCGGTATTAAGTTTAGCACTTCATTTAAAGAAGCCTATTTTAATGTTAACAGATGCTGATTATATCGAAAACGGTATGAGTGATTTATTAGCAGATTCTGGACCAGCTTACGATATTAATATTAAAATATTCAATAAATTACAAAATACGATTACTGGATGGCCTGGAGGTAAACCAAATGCAGATGATAGTAAACGACCAGAACGTGCAGAACCCGCAAAAAAGCGTGTGATTATTTTTAGCCCGCATCCAGATGATGATATTATTAGTATGGGAGGCACATTTAAAAGGTTACATGAGCAAGGGCACGAAGTGCATGTAGGTTATCAAACATCTGGTAATATTGCTGTTGCAGATGATGAAGCTCTTCGTTTTGCTAGTTTTGTTTGCGATTACAATGATAAATTTGGAATTGAAAGTACAGAAGCTGAAAATATTTATAAAAGAGCAGTAACTTTTCTGAAAAATAAAAAATCTAGTGAAATAGACACCCCAGAAGTTAGATATATTAAAGGATTAATTAGAAAAGGTGAAGCAAGAGCTACTTGTCATTTTGTTGGTATCCCAGACGAACAAATTCATTTTATGGAATTACCATTTTATGAAACAGGAACCATTGAGAAAAACCCAATAGGTGAAGAAGATATTAAAATAACAATGGATCTTATAGAAAAGGTTAAACCTCACCAAATATATGCAGCAGGCGATTTAGCCGATCCACACGGTACTCATAAAGTGTGTTTAGATGCTATTTTTGCAGCAGTTAGAAATTTAAAACCTAAAAAATTCATGAAAGATTGTTGGGTTTGGTTATATAGAGGCGCATGGCAAGAATGGGGAATTGATGAGATAGAAATGGCAGTTCCAATGGGACCAGATCAAGTATTAGAGAAAAGAAAAGGAATTTTCAAGCATCAATCACAAAAAGACGGTGTTGTATTTCAAGGTGCAGATAGTAGAGAGTTTTGGCAACGTGCAGAAGATAGAAACAAAGAAACAGCAGGTTTATACGATGAATTAGGGTTGTCTCATTATGCAGCTATGGAAGCTTTTGTGAGATGGGAGTTTTAATACGTATTTAAGTTTATACATGAATTAAAAATAACAAAATAAGCCATGAGTAATTATCACATAAAACATTTAGAGGAATACTATCAAGTTTATAGAAAATCTGTTCGAGAGCCCGAAAATTTCTGGGAAGAAGTCGCCGAAGAACATTTTATGTGGCAAAAAAAGTGGGATAATGTTTTAAGCTGGGATTTTAATAAACCGGAAGTAAAGTGGTTTGAAGGTGCAGAACTTAATATTACAGAAAACTGTATAGACAGGCATTTAGCAACACGAGGCGATAAAACAGCTATTTTATTTGAGCCTAACGATCCAAAAGAACCTGCAGAACATATTACCTATAATCAATTGCACGAGCGTGTAAATAAGTTTGCAAACGTATTAAAAAAGCAAGGTATTGTTAAAGGTGATAGAGTTTGTATTTATTTACCAATGATACCAGAATTGGCTATCTCTCTTTTAGCATGTGCTAGAATAGGAGCAATACATTCGGTAGTATTTGCTGGCTTTTCGGCAACAGCACTATCAACTAGAATAAACGATTCCGATTGTAAAATGGTAATAACTAGCGATGGTTCTTATCGAGGTGCTAAAACCATCGATTTAAAAGGTATTGTGGATGAGGCATTAGAAAGTTGTCCAGGTGTAAATACTGTTTTAGTAGCAAAGCGAATTCACTCAGATATACAAATGAAACCTGGTCGAGATCAATGGTTACAGCCATTATTAGATGAAGCATCAAACACATGCGAAATTGAAGTGATGAAAGCTGAAGATCCGCTATTTATTTTATATACTTCAGGGTCTACAGGACAACCAAAAGGTATGGTACATACTACAGGAGGTTATATGGTATATACAGCATACACATTTAAAAACGTATTTCAGTATAGAGAAAACGATGTTTATTGGTGTACAGCTGATATAGGTTGGATTACTGGACATAGCTATATTGTTTACGGCCCTTTAGCTAATGGAGCAACAACAGTTATGTTTGAAGGCGTACCAAGTTATCCGGATTTTGGACGCTTTTGGGAAATTGTAGAAAAGCACAAAGTAAATCAATTTTACACCGCGCCAACGGCTATTCGTGCTTTGGCAAAACAAGGAATGGAATTGGTTGAAAAATACGATTTATCGTCTATAAAAGTTTTAGGGTCTGTTGGAGAACCTATAAACGAAGAAGCGTGGCATTGGTACAATGATAATATTGGAAAAAAGAAAAGCCCGATAGTTGATACTTGGTGGCAAACTGAAACTGGTGGTATCATGATTACACCAATACCATTTGTAACACCAACCAAACCCACTTATGCAACGTTGCCATTTATAGGTATACAACCTGCTTTAATGGATGAAGATGGAGAAGAGTTAAAAGGTAATCAAGTAGACGGACGATTGTGTATTAAATTTCCATGGCCAGCAATGGCTCGTACTATTTGGGGTAATCACCAACGCTATAAAGACACCTATTTTTCGGCTTACGAAAATAAATACTTTACTGGTGATGGAGCATTAAGAGACGAAGTAGGTTATTACAGAATTACAGGAAGAGTAGACGATGTTATTATAGTTTCTGGACATAACTTAGGTACAGCACCAATTGAAGATGCTATAAACGAACATCCAGCAGTAGCAGAATCTGCTATTGTAGGTTTTCCGCATGATGTAAAAGGGAATGCACTTTATGGCTATGTGATTTTAAAAGATGTAGGAGAAAGTCGAGATCAAGACAATTTACGAAAAGAGATCAATCAAATTATAACCGAGCATATAGGCCCTATAGCAAAACTAGATAAAATACAATTTACTAGTGGTTT
>NZ_CAXIBN010000214.1:0-4690 GCF_964021735.1 uncultured Wocania sp.
GTTTCAAACTTCATTTCAAACAAGCTATAGGCGGCAAGTAAACATACAATTAACCCAATTTGAAAGTAAAGGGTTGAGTTTTTTTGTAAATTTGCATCATGCTTTTGTGATTTTTTCACGATTTGCTCATTTTGCCGAATGAGTTCGTGAGTCTTCTCTGGAATTCTCATAATAATTATAGTTTATATGTTAATATTATGATAAAATCACAATAAGCATACCAAAAAAAAAATCCCGTTACAAATTTTGTAACGGGATTTTATATGCTTCACTCAAAACTTTTAAAATAGCAGTATCAACCTTTTCAAAATAGAAGTAAAATAAAAAACCTCGAAATTAATTTCGAGGTTTTCAATAATTATATGTATTTGCTTTTAGTCTTGTACTTGAAAAATAATTGGTAAAGAATATGGAACAGTTACTGCTTTACCTCTTTGTTTTCCTGGTTTCATTTTAGGTAACAATCCAATAACACGTTTAGCTTCTTTTTCTAAACCTGGGTGAGGTGCTCTTGCACGTATACCAATAATATTACCAGTTTTATCAATTTTAAATATTACATTAATACGTTGTCTTCCAGACAAACCTAAGTCTCCAGCTAAATCTGTATTAAATTTTTTGTTTACAAATTTTGCTATTTTATCAGACATACATTGCTTTTTAGCAGCATTATCTCCTTTTTCGCATCCTGGGAAAACAGGTACGTTTTCTATAACTGCAAAAGGGACTTCCATATCTTCTTCTACTTCTTCTACCTCTACTTCTTCAACCTCAACAATTTCGGTTTCTTGATCGGCTTCTGTAGATTCAATCACCGTTTCCTCTACCTCTTCTTCGTCCTCTACAATCTCAATAACTTCTGGAGCTGCTGGTGGCGGTGGCGGTGGCGGTGGTGTTTTTATTTGTTCTGTAAGTGGAATTTCTTCTTCATCAAGGTCATCTAAATTTAACTGCCCAATATCAATATTAGACTTATCATACGTTTTGTAATTAATCGCATAATTTGTTAAGAATAGCATTAAAGCTAAGCCAATTGCAAAATATAGTGAACTGTTACGTCCTACATTTGCTTTAGGATTTTTTTTAGGTTCCATAATTTAATTGTTTTTAGAAGATTGCTAAAATAACCATTTATTTGTCAAAAAAGCAAGCGTTATAAATTTTTAATGTACGTTTTTTTGTTAATTAACAGTATTAACACTATAAATAAAACACCCAAAGTATTCGCTATAGCATCATAAATATCTGTGTGTCTTGATGCAGTAACACTTCCTTGTAATACCTCAATTATTATACCAAATATTATTGAAAATAGAGCAGCATAAATTATTGCCTTTGTTTTTTTGTATTTAAACTTAAAAAAAAAGGTGTTAACCCATAAAAAGGCTAACACACTATATACTAAAAAATGAAATATTTTATCGGCATGAGAAATTCCCGCATTTGGTAAGTTATTTATTTTAACTAAGCTCACCATAGCTAGAGCTAGCGAATAAAATATCGCAATTATAAGCGCATACTTTTTAAGCACTTATAAGTGCTTTATAATCGTCAGCAGACATAAGATTTTCAGCCTCAGAAAGGTCTGAACACTTTAGTTTTATCATCCAGCCATCACCATAAGGGTCGCTATTTACTTTTTCTGGCTCATCTTCTAAAGCTTCATTAAACTCAATAATTTCACCAGATAATGGTAAAAATAAATCTGATACGGTTTTTACAGCTTCAACGGTTCCGAAAACCTCTTCAGCGTCAAGGGTTTCGTCTACGGTTTCAACTTCAACATACACAATATCTCCTAATTCGCTTTGTGCAAAATCTGTAACACCAATAGTTGCAACGTCACCTTCAATACGAATCCACTCGTGATCCTTAGTGTATTTTAATTCTGATGGAATATTCATTTATAATAATTTAAGTTCGCTTATATCTTTTGACAAATGTATTTATTCAAATTATAATTTCAAACAGATTCCTCGTTAATTCCCAAAATTATATCTGAGTGTAATTCCAGAGCGAATAGTTGTTTGTGGAAATGCAGTAGAAATAGCATATTCTGAAAACGCATAATCGAAATAGAAAATACCTGTTAAGTTTTTACTAAACGCATAATCTGCCGAATATTTTAAGCCCCAAATGGTTTGCCCACTTGTTACTTGGTTATTCTCTAAATCTAAATAACGTATAATCGTTTTGTTATCTCTAACCGATATGTCTGCTTTCATATTCAAATCGCTCACAATACGCTTTTTTGGCCCTGCAAGTTGCGAACGAATGCGCACATCTTTTATTCTATAACCCAAACCAATAACATATTCATTTCCTTGAATTTCAGTCATTAAATTATTATCGAAACTAAGCGAGAGTAATCTATCTTTTCTAACTTCGGCAAGAATTTTTATTGAATTTTTCATTTCGAAATCAATTCGAATTAACGGACTGAATAATTCAGTTAAATTAATGTTACTAAATAAAGTTCCGTTTTTATAATTCCCTGATTGATCTTTAGATTCTGGTGGTTGACTTGTATAGTCTAGACCAGGAACTGGGGCTTCGTTGTCTTCAGGTTTTAAATTCAAATTCAAGTTCGTACTAAATTGATTAATAGTATACGTTGAACGATAACCATGAGTTACAGAGAATCGTTTAAAGCGTTTTTTAAACCAGTTAAACTTCATAAAACCTGTATATTTTAAATCCCAGTTGGGAATTGGCACATCTCTAAAAGCACTAGTTTTAACCTTGCTTGCATCTTGTCCAGAATAAGCCGCCAAAAAAGCTGGCAACAACACCGCTTGATTATTTTTACCAAAGCCTAACGGGTAACCTTCTGCATCTCTGGCATAGGTTGAATTACCATAAAATTTTTCTGCAAGTCTTTCAGCCACTTTTAATCTATTGGTTCTAAAATCGTTAAATGCCTCTGATACATTTTCATCGCTTTTACCAAATGCGGTTTTAATTAAAATGGTAGAAATATTAAAATTCCCGAAAGTGTTTGGTGTTAATGATTGATATTCTAATGTATTTGGGTCTACTTTATAATTCTCATTATAATTTTCGTAATGCGTTCTGTTACCAACAATATCAATTTTTAAATCTTTTATGGGTTCTAAATTTGCCGATACATCCAACTGTTTTGTATGTGTTTCGGTATATTGCTGATTAAATTCTGGAAACACTGTTAACCACCCATTTCTTGCCGCCAAATGCCTTATATCACTTTGGCTTCCAAAAGTATAACCAAAGGTAGGCTTTAATGTTCCTATAAAACCTGGAGTTTGCGTATATCCTGGTAAAAATGTTCCGTTATTTTCAGAATAATTAAATTGGATTCTCTTAATACTTGTTAAAATATCTACCCCTGCGTTTAATAGTTTTGTAACCGATTTGTTTTTACTTTTTACAGGTTTTGTATTTTGATTTGCTCCTGGTGGTCTACCTTTTTGCGGCGTTCTGGATCTTACATTTCTAACAGGTTTTTTCTCTAAACCAATATATTTATACAACTTTTTCATATCTAAAGTTGTATTTAAACTATGAACATTTGAGTTTTGAATACTGTTAACTTCCCCTCCTAAAACTTCTCCATATAAATCTGACCCTTTTTGCCACAGAAAATCCCCATTATAACGATAAGTAGCTTTTAAAAAATTAAATGTTGGAATTTTATCGATAGGGAGTTCATAATTGACTCCTAAGCTTTGACTTTGTCTATTAGGGTCACCAAAATCTAAGAATCCGTCCCAAACATCTAAGGTTGGATCTTGTTCGCCATTTACAATATTATCTTTAAAATAATTACGTACAATATTGTTGTTGGCTGCCGTAAAATTAAAATTCAAAGCCTTTGTTAAATTATAATTAATGGTGTATTGAAAATCGAAAGTGTAATTTCGTCTAAACAATTCTTCAATACTAATATCATCATCACTTAAATCAATTTCTCTAAATTTCTGTCTATTAAATTGTCGATTTACATCTGTATTAATGGTAAAACTTGTTGGTAGTAAATTGAAGTTAAAATCTTTTAGAATCTTCCAATATTTACCCGTAAACAAGGAGTCATTCTTTTTAAAAGGCTCAACCTCAATGGTATTAAAATTAAATGCATAATTAGCACCAACTCTTAGTGTTTTATTTACTGAATTTTCAATTTCGAAATCGCGATGCTCTACTTTATTATAAGAATAGTTAAGTGTTAAATTTTCAACATCATAAAAACGAGGTTTTGAGTTGCCTGTTCTAATTTTTCTAACACCAATAAAATTGATGCTTTGGCGTCTGGTGTAATCTTCTGAGTTTTCTTTTATCTGCTTTCTTTCGGCAGCATCATTGGCAGCATCTAATCTAGATTCTAAAGTTAAATCTTTATAAAACTGATCGTATTTAGGTGTAATTAGCTCTTCGCTTTGCGCATAATTAAATGGTACTTGAATACCCCATTTTTTTGGTAATAATTGCCCAACATTTACGTTGGTTACCACATCGTATTGCTTAACGTCTTCTAAACTACGTTGGCTCGGACCTTGCTCGATAGTACCAAAACCCGAAGTGCTTTGCCTCCCTGTGGCACTTATGTTTGCAAAATCTGCAATGTTGGTATCGACACTTAAAATGGCTGCCCAACCACCCTCGTTATCTAAATCGGATAAACGCAATTCGTTAAACCAAACTTCGGCACAGACAT
>NZ_CAXIBN010000215.1:0-4621 GCF_964021735.1 uncultured Wocania sp.
GTAAATTAGGGTTAAAAACACGTTCGCAAGAAGCATAGAAATTATTACAATCTACTAGTGCAAACATACTTGTAAAGATACAAGAAAAATTGTCTTTTATAACCTGACAGGTCTTTGTATATTTAGATTGTGCAAAAAAAAATTGAATAGTGAAAGCCCGACCCCTTTACGGGGTAACACCCAAATAATTATTTATGATAAAAAATCACTATTAAGTAACATTGGGATTACCAATCCTACAACAATAGCCGATATAATCATAATCCAATCGCGTTTGGTAAACCTAAATATGGTTTGCACAACATAGCTTAAAAACAGTACAATAAATACAATAATAACTTGAGCAAACTCTATGCCTAAGGCAAATTCTAGCAGTAAAACGAGTTTATTATCGGTAGTGCCCAATAACATTTTAAATTCGCGCGCAAAGCCTAAACCGTGTACTAAACCAAAAAATAATGTGGTTAAAAATAGTATGCCTATTTTTTCTTTTTGTGCACCTTTACCAGCTGTAAACACATTATATAATGCCACAATTAAAATGGTAATGGGTATTAAAAACTCAACAACCTGACCATTAACACTAACTACATTATAGGCTGCTAAAACAAGTGATAGGGTGTGCCCCAATGTGAATATAGAAACGAGTAACAATACCCGTTTCCAGTCTTTAAAAACATACGGAATAGTGAGCACTATTAAAAACAAAACGTGGTCGTAAGCATTAATATCGAGTACGTGATTAATGCCGTATTTTACGTTAAATAAAAAATTATCAAACATATTAATTAAGATTTAGGGTTATTCAAATATACAAATAAAGATATTTGCGCTCTTAATTTTATTATTTTACAGTAGTATTGTATTTTTTTTCTAATTGGAATAGCATTTCTTTAGTAATGTCTTCAAGAGAAAAAACAGGCCTCCAATTCCAATCTTGTCTTGCCACTTCGTCGTTTATGCTTTTTGGCCAACTATCTGCAATGGCTTGCCTATAATCTGGTGTATAGCTTATTTCAAATTCTGGAATATACTGCTTTATTGATGCTGCAACTTCTTTTGGCGTAAAACTTATTGCCGCTAAATTGTAGGATGATCTTATTTTTACAGCATCACTATCTGCGGTCATAATATCTATCGTGGCTTTAATAGCATCATCCATAAACATCATAGGTAGTTTAGTGTTTTCTGTTAAAAAACAATTGTATTTTTTATCGATAACTGCTTTATGATAAATATCTACTGCATAATCTGTTGTACCGCCACCGGGTTGTGTCTTCCAACTAATAATTCCTGGATAGCGTAAACTCCTTACATCTACTCCGTATTTTTGATTATAATATTCGCACCAACGCTCACCGACTTGTTTTGTAATACCATAAACGGTTGTAGGTTCCATGGTTGTATATTGTGGTGTGCTTTCGGTTGGTGTTGATGGACCAAAAACTGCAATGCTGGAAGGCCAAAACACGTGTTTTACAAACTTCGCTTTTGCTAGATTTAACACATGAAACAAGGAATTCATATTCAAATCCCAGGCTTTCATAGGGAATTTTTCTCCTGTGGCACTTAACATGGCAGCCATTAAATAAATGGTGTCTATATTATATTTTTCTACACACACTTTAATACTGGTATAATCTTGAGCATCAACAATTTCAAAAAAACCGGAGTTAACAATATCTAAATTACTATAGCTTATATCGCTTGCAATAACATTTTCATCACCATAAATGTTTCTAAGCTTAAATGTTAATTCGGAACCTATTTGTCCGCAAGCACCAATAATTAAAATTTTTGGGTTCATTTAAAACACTGTTTATTAAGAATAAATCAAAAATAATAAGATTTGATTGATAATAATTCATTTTAAAGGTGAAAATTTTTTAATTAGGCGTTTGATTATTTTACTTAAAACAAACTATTCCTATATCTTTGTATAGCATCCAAAACATGTAGCCGTATGAACATTAAACTTTTGAGTATTATAAGTATTTTTATAATACTGACTTCATGCAAAAAAACTGAAGAAAATATAGCTATCGACACTACTATTACAGAAAATACTAATCAAGAATTATCTGAAAGCGACATATTAAAACTTGATTATCTTGATTTTGGTTTAGATGAAAAAACAGAACACGTTATTGAAAACTGGCAAGAATATTATCAGCTTCAAGACGTAGTAAACAATGTGAAAAAAGGTGATTTAGGTTTTTTTAAAAATAATGAAGAAATCATTAAAACACTTTTAACAGATTTAAAAAAGAATATTCCAGCGCCTGTAAACACATCAGCTACTTTAGCTAGAATACAGGTTTTAGAAACTAAAATTTATAAATTAGAGAGCCTATCGAATCTAGATACAACAACTAAAGATGAGCTTAATTCTACTATAAAAGAATTTTTAGTTTCTATCTCTAACTTAAACTTTCAAATGAATAAAAAACTGGAAAAAGACAGTCAAAATATTCAAAAACCATAATAAAACTAAAATCTAGCAATTACAAATTCTTTCAAATAAAGAAGCACAGTTTCTAAATTTAGAAAACTGTGCTTCTTTTATAATTTTTTATGCCTAATTTTTTGGTTGTGTAGCAGCCTGTGTTAGCGCTTGCTTTTGTCTTAATAATTCAGTTTTTGTTAACTGGATTAAATTAAAATTAGGTGCTGTTTTTAGAGTGGCATCTAAAATATCTACCGCCTTATCAATGTTTGCATTTTTATCTTGGTTATAGACAACTAAAGCTTTTAGATACATAAAAGCAGCCTTTAAAGATACTTGATAAGGTTGCTGTGTTTCGTAAAATGCTTTTGTCATATCATCTTTAGCATTAGCAATGCCATAAGTAATATGTTTAGAAGCTTCTGCAAATTTTTGAGTTTGTAAGCTTAATTCTGCTAACTCATAAGCAATAAGTGCATTTGGGTTTCTTTTAAATAGTTCCTCAAAATGACCAATAGCTAATGCTGGCCTTTTAACCGATTTTAAAGACAATGCTTTAACCTCAACTGCAATATCGGAATCTCCAACATTTTTTTCAACACCAATAGTATTCAATGCCTGTATATACTTACCTTCACTCATATAAATATAAGCTAAAGTATCTTTCCTTGCTACAGATGGCGATAACACATTTAAATGTGTCATAGCACTAATTATACCCTGCATATCGCCTTGAGCCCTCATTTGTTTATAATAAGCCTCGTAATGTTTTATTAAATCTGGGTTGCTTTGTGCATTCATTTGAAAACAACCAACTAATAAAGCCAACATTAAAAATCGTTTCATCTTTGTTTTTTTAAATTTTGCTAAAACTATAAAAATTAACACTTAATACCTTAAAAGAATGCTAATTATTTTAATAATTATACAATCTTGAATTTAAATGCACTTATAAGTAGTTCTTCTCCTTTAGGAAAACTCAAAAAAATTAAGTACATTTAAGATTACTAAATTTTATTTATTATGGGAATTAAAAGTTTTCAAGGCGCAAGAAGACAACAAGCCAATGCAACAGACACGACACCATTAAAGGTTAGTGATTATATGACAACGAATTTGATTACGTTTACCCCAGACCAAACGATTGAAAGTGTAATGCAATCGCTAATTAAAAACAGGATTTCTGGTGGACCTGTAATTAATGATAAAAATGAATTGATTGGTATTATTTCTGAAGGTGATTGTATTAAGCAAATTAGTGAAAGTCGCTATTACAATATGCCAATGCAAGATAAAACTATTGAAAAACATATGGCATTAAATGTTGAAACTATAGATGGAAACATGAATATTTTTGATGCTGCCAATAAGTTTTTACAAGCAAAAAGACGTCGTTTTCCTATTGTTGAAAATGGTAAATTAGTTGGTCAAATAAGCCAGAAAGATGTGCTTAAAGCTGCTATGGCTTTAAAGGGACAGAACTGGAAATAAACTTATCTACGATTATTTAAATGATTAGATGCTTTTGGATGATCTGTAATAATCAGTTTTTGTTTATCATTACTTTCTAAAGCTACAATTTTAGAATAGGAATATTCAGGAATTGGCTCGCTCAACGTTTTCCATTTTACAATTCCGGCTACCGTTATTTTTTCTCCAACTTCAATAACACCTTCTTTATAACGTAATTGTTTATTAAAGCCAAAAAAGTTAGTACTATCTATATTATATGTTTTAAGTAAAGCTTCAAATTCTGGTGTTGGGTCGCTAAAGGTACCAGATGATGCTTTTTTATCAATCACTAAATGACTTATAAAGTTTTTAGGATTTACACTTGGTTTTATAATAGCATAACTCCCGTTTTGTTCAATAAAAAAATCTTGTATTCGTAGTTCGTTTACTATAGTTTTCCAATGCGAACTCTTGCCACTACTTACCCGTTTTTCAATTTTAATAGTATAAAAAATACATTTTCTTTTACTTAAAGGTGCAACCAAAGGCGCTTTAACATGCAGCGCTTTACCATAAATTTTTATAAACTCGTTAGTTTTTAAACTTGCAATAGCTTTGTGTCTTGTTTTAGAAAGTTTTCTTAGTATAATTTGTTTGGGGTTAAAATAATACACACAAAACGCGATGATTATAATAACTAGAATAATTATAATGGGCAGCATA
>NZ_CAXIBN010000216.1:0-4619 GCF_964021735.1 uncultured Wocania sp.
TAATCATAAACCCAATTGCGTATAAACGGAGGAATAATAAAAAATACACTTATTAAATTTTGAGGAAATCCAAGTTTGTTAGCTATTTTTAAAGCAGCAGTACTTTTATAATCTATTCCTTTTTCTGGAGAATAAAGCAATATAGAATCTATTTTAGAAGTATCGATGTTATACTTTTTAATTATTTTTTGTCCTGCATCACTCTGTATGGCTGTAAACATAAAAAGGTTTTTTTTATCATGTTTAATAATGTATTGAACCGAACTATTGCAAAGGTTACAAACGCCGTCAAACAGTATTAGTTTTTTATGTTTTGGTAGGTCTATCATTTTTACTTTATATTATAAGTATTTACTTTGTACCAGCTTCAACAAGTTCCAACTGTTCAATACTTACATTAGTTGTAAAGATCCCGTAATTTACAACCGCTTTGTTTTTTTCGATTTTATCAATGCTGCCAATAGCACGTCCATCTTCCATCCTAACGCGATCGCCCACTTTTAGTGTAGGTTTTGGTTTAGGTGATTCAATAGCTTTTTGTTTTGCTACCTTTTTCTTTTTTCTAATAACGTTTACTTTCTTTTCTGCTTCCTGTTTTACTTGTTTTTCTTTAGCCTTTATTACTTTTTTCGCTTTGGCAGAAACTCTTTTACGTTTAGAATTTTCAATTTGTACCAATTTGAAAAGTTCATCCATTAAAACCTTTTTTTGCTTATTTTCAAAATACTTTTCGGCAATGTCGTTTAGTTTTTGTCCTAAATAAATAAGGCGTTGATTGCTATCGTATAGCTCTTGATAGCTTTCAAGTTTCTTTTGAATTTTCGCATTAATTTCTTCTAATTTATCGGCTTCTTCAATCTTCTTTTTTTCGTTAAGTTTTAAAGATTGCCCTGTCTTTTCAAGTTTTGAGCGTTCTTTTTGAAGCTTTGCAATAGTAGCATCAAAACGTATTTTGCTGCGTTCAATTTTCTTTTTTGCCCGATTTATTAAACTGTAAGGGATGCCATTTTTTTGTGCGACTTCAAACGTAAAGCTACTTCCGGCTTGACCGATAACGAGTTTAAAAAGCGGTTCTAAGCTGCGTTCATCAAATAGCATATTCGCATTTAGCATAAACGGCAATTCATTTGCTAATATTTTTAAATTAGAATAATGTGTTGTTATAATACCAAATGCTTCACGATGATAGAATTCTTCTAAAAAAGTTTCAGCCAAAGCACCTCCCAATTCTGGGTCGCTTCCTGTGCCAAACTCATCAATTAAAAAAAGCGTGTTTTTATTACACTTTTTTAAAAAATAATTCATTTGTTTTAAGCGATAGCTGTATGTGCTTAAATGATTTTCAATGGATTGGTTATCGCCAATATCGCTTAAAATCCTATCAAATAGACAAACATGACTACGTTCATGCACAGGAATTAACATACCACTTTGCAGCATAACTTGTAATAAGCCAACGGTTTTTAGGGTGATGCTTTTTCCGCCAGCATTGGGACCAGAAATAACAATAATTCTGCTGTCTTCTTTTAATTGTATGCTTTGAGGAAATGTAGTTTCTTTCTTTTCTAAATTGTTTAAATAGAGTAATGGGTGATACGCATCTCGCAAAAACATACTTCTAGCTTCTGAAATTTCTGGAAGAATACCGTTCATGGATTTAGCATATTTCGCTTTCGCTGAAATCACGTCAATATCAATCAAAAAATTTTGGTAATCTTCTAATAGTTTTAAAAATGGACGAATGTAATTTGTAACTTCTTTTAAAATTCTAATAATTTCTTCCTGTTCTTCGTATTCTAAATTATTGAGCTCACGTGAATGTTGTAAAGTGGTTTCGGGCTCAATGTATACAATACTGCCTGTTTTGCTGCCACCCATAATGGCGCCTTTAACTTTACGCCTGTACATGGCTTTTACGGCTAACACACGTTTATTGTCGACTACAGATTCTCGAATATCATCCAAATATTCAAGATTGTGATATGTGTTTAAAGCCGATGAAAAACTAGCATTTATTTTGCCTTTTATTTTGTTAACGGCTTGACGTAAATCAAAAAGTAATGTAGATGCATTATCTTTTATGTCTCCAAAACGGTCAACAATAGCATCTACTTTTTCAATAATAACTTTGGTGACTTCTATATGTGAAGCGTATTCATTTAAATTTGGATAGTATTCTTCAAACTTTTTTAAATAGGTAACTATTTCATTGGATGTTAACGAAATTGATGCCAATTTTTTTAAGCTGTGTACTTCTAAATACGTGTTTTCTATTCGTAAAAGCTTAATTTCTTTAGCTATGGTATCAAAACCATGGTTAGGAATGCGATTATCGTTATAAAAAGATGATAAATATTCATTGGTTAGTTGTAGCACCATTTGTAGCTCTTCTTTTTTCCTATAAGGAGAAATGTGAAGTGTTCTATTGGTGCCTAAAGGCGTTACGCAATGTTCGCTAACTTGCTGTAAAACTGTATGAAATTCTAAATCTTGTAATGTCTTTTCGTGAATGTGTATCATTCTTATTTTTATAAGAGGCTTACAAAGTTAAACATTCTCTTTGAGATGTTTTGTGTTGTTAAATTCTTCTTAATAAATAGTTAATTAACAGTTTTGCAATCTTCTTTAACAAAACGCTAACATTAGCGGTTATAATTTGTGTATACCTTGAGGTACAAACTAAATACAATCAAAAATGAAAAACAACAAACTTATCACATTTTGTACGCTACTGGTACTTACTTTTAGTTTCAGTGCATTTGCTCAATTAAACACACCACGCGGTAGTCAGCAAGCTACTATATCGCAACGCATAGGTGTTTCGGATGTTTCAATAACGTATTCAAGGCCAAGTGTAAACGGTCGAAAAGTTTGGGGAGAATTGGTGCCTTATGGCATGAATAACCTTGGCTTTGGTACGTCTATCGCTGCACCATGGCGTGCTGGTGCTAATGAAAATACAACTATTACGTTTACACATAATGCTAAAGTTGAAGGAAAACCTATTAAAGCGGGAACTTACGGCTTACATTTTGAAGTGAAAGCAGATGATACCGCAACACTTATTTTATCAAACGATTCTGAAGCTTGGGGTAGTTATTTCTATGATAAAAGTAAAGATGCCTTACGAGCAGAAATTAAAACGATTACTGTCCCGCATCATGAATTATTGACTTTTGAATTTAATAATGTTGCTGCTAATTCTGCAACAGCGACTTTAGCTTGGGAGAAAAAAGGCTTTCCTATTAATGTGTCTTTCGATGTTACAGATATTGTGTTGAACGATTTTAGAGCTAAATTTAAAGGTCAAGATGGATTTCAGCGTCAAAATTGGGAACAAGCGGCACGTTTTTCTTTAGGCAATGGCGGAGATTTAAATGAAGCTTTAAAATGGATTGATGGTGCTATAGCGGGCAATTTTTACAGTCAAAAAACATTTAATAATCTAGCGATTAAAGGGCAGATACTTAATAAATTAGGAAGAACAGATGAGTATGCTGCATTAATGGACGAAGCTTCGGCTATGGCTAACACGAATCAATTAAATACATTGGGCTACCAAATGATGGGTATAAAGGATTTTAACAGAGCCTTAAAATATTTTAAATTGAATGTTGAGAATAATCCAAAAAATGCTAATGTTTATGATAGTTTAGGCGAGTGTTATAAAAACATGGGAGACAAAAAAAATGCTATAAAAAACTTTAAAAAATCACTATCACTTAACCCGCCTGCTAATGTTAAAGCTAATTCTGAAAAACATTTGAAAGAATTAGGCGTTATATAAAAAGATCATCAATCAAACTACAATCAGTTTTTAAAGGCTCAATCTTATGGATTGAGCTTTTTTAACTAATATAGTTCCAAATATTCTTGTATTTCCCTAGTTGTTTGTATGTGTTAAGTAATGCGCTGTGTTCTGGTTTAGAAAGTGTTGGGTCGTTCTGAAGAATCTTTTTAGCATAAAATCTGGCACTTTGCAAAATATCATTATCCTTAATAATATCTGCAATTTTTAAATTTAATACACCGCTTTGTTGTGTGCCCATAATATCTCCAGGACCGCGTAAACGTAAATCTACTTCTGCAATTTCAAAACCATCATTAGTTCTAACCATAGTTTCTAAACGGGTTTTACTATCATTTGTTAGTTTGTGGCTAGTCATTAGAATGCAATAACTTTGCTCTGCACCACGACCAACACGACCACGTAACTGGTGGAGTTGCGATAAACCAAAGCGTTCTGCACTTTCAATAATCATCACCGAAGCATTAGGTACGTTAACCCCAACTTCAATAACCGTTGTGGCTACCATAATTTGAGTTTCCCCTTTAATAAAACGTTGCATTTCAAAGTCTTTGTCTGCTGGTTTCATTTTTCCGTGTACGATTGATGTTTGATATTTAGGCATCGGGAAATCCCTCGAAATACTTTCGTAACCATCCATCAAATCTTTATAGTCCATTGCAGAACTTTCTTTAATTAACGGATATACAATGTAAATTTGCCTGCCTTTATCAATTTCATCTCTAATAAATCGAAAAACATTCAATCGGTTTTTGTCGTATCTATGAACCGTTTTTACAGGCTTGCGTCCTGGTGGTAATTCATCAATAAT
>NZ_CAXIBN010000217.1:0-4591 GCF_964021735.1 uncultured Wocania sp.
CCATATACTTTTCCTGCATAACCTCTAAAATCATGAAAATCTTCAGTTTTTGGACGAATTACATATTGCACTGGGAAACGTGGTGTACCTATATTAAATATATCGGCTTTATCTAATTGTTCTAAATGTTCTAATAAGGATTCTCCTTTATACCAAGACATTTTATCAGATTTATTTACAACATTATCACCCTTTAATGCACTAACTGGAATGAATGTTATTTTTTGATCTTGATAATCTCTTTTACTCATCAATTCCGAAAAATCTGCTTTAATTTTATTGTATGTTTCTTCTGAATAATCAACCAAATCCATTTTATTAATGGCAACTACAACATCTTTAATTCGAAGTAAATTATTGATAAAAAAATGACGGTTTGTTTGCTCAATTACACCTTTTCTAGCATCAATTAAGATGATAGATGCTTGAGAAGTCGATGCTCCTGTAACCATGTTTCTAGTATATTCTACATGCCCTGGCGTATCTGCAATAATGTAGCTTTTCTTCGCAGTTGAAAAATAGATATGAGCCACATCAATAGTAATCCCTTGTTCTCTTTCGGCAACTAAACCATCTGTAGCTAAAGAAAAATCTAAATAATCATAGCCTCTTTGTTTACTGGTTTTCTCAATAGCTTCTAACTTATCAGTCGTTAATGATTTTGTATCATAAAGAATACGACCTATTAAGGTGCTCTTTCCGTCATCTACACTTCCTGCTGTTGCAATTTTTAATACTTCCATAAGCCTTTCCCCAACCCTCTCCAAAGGAGAGGGAGTTTATTCGGGTTATATTTTAAAATTTATTTTATTTTTATAAGTTCAGTAACCTTACAGGGTTATATACGTTTTTTTACAAATTTGCTAGTTCCCCCTTTGGGGGCTAGGGGGCTTTCTAGAAATACCCTTGTTGTTTGCGTTTCTCCATGGCAGCTTCAGAGCGCTTATCATCAATACGCGCACCACGTTCTGAAATTGTAGAATCTCTAATTTCTTCTACAACTTTTGTAATAGATACAGCATCTGATAATACCGCTGCTGTACAACTCATATCTCCAACCGTTCTAAAACGCACCATTTTTTCTAATACTTCTTCGTTATCATCTCTATAAACGATACCGTCTTCAGCAGACCAAATCATGCCATCTCTTAAGAATACTTTACGCTTGTGAGCAAAATAGATTGATGGAATTTCAATATTTTCTCTTTCTATATAAGACCAAACATCTAATTCTGTCCAGTTTGAAATAGGGAATACACGCACGTTTTGTCCATGCTCAATCTCGCCATTCAACATATCAAACAATTCTGGTCGTTGGTTTTTTTCGTCCCATTGACCAAAATCATCACGAACAGAAAAAATGCGTTCTTTAGCTCTTGCTTTTTCTTCATCACGACGCGCACCACCAATACAAGCATCAAATTTGAATTCTTCAATAGCATCTAAAAGCGTTGTAGTTTGTAACATGTTTCTACTTGCGTAACGTCCAGACTCTTCCTTAACTTTGCCTTCATCTATAGAATCTTGTACATTTCTAACAATCAATTCTAAACCTAATTCTTTAACCAATCGGTCTCTAAACTCAATAGTTTCTGGAAAGTTATGCCCTGTGTCAATGTGCATTAATGGGAATGGTACTTTTGCTGGATAAAATGCTTTTACAGCAAGCCTTACCAAGGTAATGGAATCTTTTCCTCCTGAAAATAACAACACTGGTTTTTCAAATTGTGCTGCTACTTCTCTCATTATATAAATAGCTTCGTTTTCAAGCGAATTTATATGCGATGTGTTTTTTTTCATTCTTATAATTTTTCCATTTGCCACGAATTCACAAATGCTTTTCTTAATATATATTTGTGTTTACTGCAACTGCAAACCGCTTACTCAATTAAGCATGCAATCCACACTCTCTATTTTCTAATGCTTTTGTTGGATCGAAATATTTAAACTCGTTTGGCAAATTGTTGTTGCTTAAATAGGTGTCTAATTTTTCATCAGACCAATAGTAAAACGGACTCACCTTTAAAATTCCATCTTTGCTTAAACTAAAAATACCAATGCTATTTCTAAATGCGGTTTGACCTTGACGTAAGTTTGTAAACCACACTTGTGGTTTATGTTCGTCCATAGCGCGCTTAAAAGGCTCTAACTTTACTTGCTCTGTAAATAACGCATGCTTTGGTGAATCAATACTAGGTATCCCCATAACCACATCACGATGCGCCGATGTTTGTTTTGGCACATATAAAAACACGTTTAAACCTAAATCAGAAATAACTTGTTCTGCATGCTTATAAGTTTGTGGTGTATTGTATCCAGTATCGCACCAAACTACTGGAATTTGAGATTCAACCTTACTTACAGCATGCAATATAGCTGCTTCATAAGGCCTAAAATTGGTAGTTACTACTGCTTCTGTACTAAGCTCTAAAGCCTTTTTAATAATTTTGGCAGGCGCAGCACTTTTATACTGTTCGTTTAAAACTTCTATTTGATTTTCATCTATCATAATTACTTTCCCCATTTTATATTATTCCAAGCACGTTCGTGAAAGAAATACAATGCCATTTTTGATATAAATTCTACTGAAGCAATTGTAATTGCGGTAGTAGCTTCTCCTGTAATAAACCATGATAAAGCAAGCGTATCTAATGTTCCTATTATTCTCCAACTAATCGTTTTTGCTAGACTGCGCTTTATTTTTTCTTGTGATTTCTCATTTTCTTTAGACACTTGTTTTCCTGACGGGTCGTTAATATCTATCACTTTCACATCCTTATTGTTTCTATTTAAAACGGCATCAATAATCATCTTAGTTTAATTTTTAATATTAATCCTATAGATTTACTAGGAATTACAAATGTAATACTTTTTATAACACTACAAATGGTATTAACAATTTTTTAGAATAATGGAATATTTATAGGATAAACGGAAGGAAAAACTAATAAATATTATAAATTTTGTGATATTCTCAATGCTATTTCCCAGATAAATCTGCTAAAGTGGTATTTCTAAATACTTGAAGTGTGTTATCGCGTACTTGAATCATGAGTTTATTAACACTACACTTTTCTTCATCGGGACAGTCATCACACTTTTCGTAAAAGTTTAAACTTACACATGGTACCATAGCAATTGGCCCCTCAAGAACCCGCATCACATCGGTCATTTTAATTTCAGTTGGTTCTTGTCGTAAATAATACCCTCCGTGTTTTCCTTTTTTTGAACCTAAAACACCAGATTTTCTAAGAGTAAGTAAAATACTTTCCAAAAATTTTTGAGGTATGTTTTCACTTTCAGCAATTTCGCCAACTGGCACAGGCAAATCGCCTTTACTTCTAGCAATATAAGTGAGTGCTTTTAAACCGTATTTTGTTTTTTTAGATAGCATGGTGCTAATATAGGTATTTTAGGAAAAGTTTCAATTTATGTAAAAAAAAATAGCGAATAATTAGTAGTTTAGTATGTATTAACTAAAGTAGTTATAGATTATGAAAAAAAACTTATTATTTATTTTAACTTTAAGTATAGTCGTTGTTATTAGTTGTAAAAATAAAGTTGAATCAGAACAATTTTCAGCAACTCATATTCTCGAAAAATACCCAGATAGTATCAAAATTGGTGGTATGACTTTTAACTATGGCTTTAAAAATCAAATTTTAGCACACAATAATGGAAAATATGATTCAACTTTGATTGTAGAAAAATTTTATAAACCCAATCAATATTTATTTGATTCCTGTTTCAATTTTTTTCCAAACAAGATTTACTCTTTAAATGAAGTTAAGAAATGGAACAAAACATATTTGAAAGATTTTGACTCTATTGTTTGGAAACAAGTTAACTTTTTAATGAAGCAAAATATTGATAGCCTATTTCGCAAACACTTAAACGCTGTACAAAAAATAACAGGAATAAAGGGTAATGCAAAATTTCTAGCTTATTTCCCTCCAAAAAATCAAGGAATATCTGGCGGTTGTAATTCACAATCAATGGCATTTGATTTGATGTTCAAGATTGAAGACGACAACTATCTCAAGCGTGTGATTCCACATGAAATTGAACATACAATTTATGAAAATATGGTAGGTAAAGACCCTTACTTTCAAACTGGCATAGGAGTTACACTTGATGAAGGATTAGCCACTTATTTTGAACACAAATATTTAAAAATACCCAGAGATGAAATGATTGGCTCAAAAGATGATTTTGAATGGTTTATTGAAAACGAACAAAGAATATTTGAAAAACTCGAACCTTTCTTTTTTAAAGGATCAGATAATGCTTGCACCCTACTCTATCATTTTGATAGATCTAGTGATTGTGAACCCATATTCCCAAATATTCCGAATAAAATTATAGAAAAAAATCTTGGATATATTTTAGGATTTAGAATCATTGAACATTATGAAAAAGTAAATGGCTTAGATTCTTGGAAAGATATATACAAAATGTCACCCAAAGAGTTTTATCTAAAAAGTAAATACCAAAAATATATTCAAAATTTTAAGTAGACTACTCTATTAATATTATCCCAAAGCCTGCTCCAAATCCGCAATAATATCATCTGCATGTTCTAAGCCAACAG
>NZ_CAXIBN010000218.1:0-4561 GCF_964021735.1 uncultured Wocania sp.
CCAATCTCCTCAATAAACTTATCAGCTAAACCATCGGCTTCTTCTTGCGATTTTGCTTCGGTATAAATTCTAATAATAGGTTCGGTATTACTTTTACGTAAATGCGCCCAACTTTCGGCAAAATCTATCTTTACACCATCAATAGTAGTTAATTGCTCGTTTTGGTAACGATTTTCTATCGTTTTTAAAATACCATCAACATCTAAATCTGGTGTTAATTGTATTTTCTTTTTGCTCATAAAATAATTAGGATAGGTTTTACGCAATTCACTAACACTCATTTTATTTTCTGCTAACAAACTCAAAAACAAAGCGACACCAACCAAAGCATCACGTCCGTAATGCGAATCTGGGTAAATAATACCACCATTACCTTCGCCACCAATAACTACTTTATTTTGTTTCATCAGTTTTACCACATTAACTTCGCCCACTGCACTGGCTTCATAAGTACCACCATGTTTTTCGGTAATATCTCGCAATGCTCTGGTTGAGCTCATATTACTCACAGTATTCCCTGGGTTTTTACTTAGCACATAATCCGCACAAGCAACCAATGTATATTCTTCACCAAACATGTTTCCGTTTTCGTCCATAAACGCTAAACGATCAACATCAGGATCTACTACAATACCAAAATCGGCATTTTCTTTAACTACTGTTTCAGATAAATCTCCTAAGTGTTCTTTTAAAGGTTCTGGGTTATGTGGAAAATGCCCTGTTGGATCACAAAATAATTTAACCGCATGTACCCCCAATCGCTCTAAAAGCAACGGAATAGCAATACCTCCAGTCGAATTAACACCATCTACAACAACCTTAAATTTAGCTTCTTTAATAGCTTGTGTGTTTACTAATGGCAAACTTAAAACTTCATCAATATGCAAATCTATATAAGCTTCATTTTTTGTTATTTTCCCTAAACTATCCACATCAGCAAAATCCATAGTATCACTTTCAGCAATCTCTAAAATTTTTGCACCTTCAACTGCATCTAAAAACTCACCTTTTTCATTTAAAAGTTTTAAAGCATTCCATTGTTTTGGATTATGACTTGCTGTTAAAATAATACCACCATCAGCATGTTCCATAGGTACGGCAATTTCAACGGTTGGTGTTGTAGATAAACCTAAATCAATCACATGAATTCCTAAACCAACCAAAGTATTCATTACTAAATTTTGAATCATTTCACCAGAAATACGGGCATCTCTACCTACTACAACACGATAATTTTCCTTTATACGTTGTTGCTTTAACCAAACACCATAAGCCGATGCAAATTTAACTGCATCAATAGGTGTTAAATTATCGCCTACTTGTCCGCCAATAGTTCCTCTAATTCCTGAAATTGATTTAATTAATGTCATTATTAATACGTTTATATAAAAAATTAAACGCAAATATACGATTACAAAATGGTAATTGTTAAATCGTAATTCGTAAATTTCACAAATGAATTACTTAGCGCATATTTATCTGTCAGGCGAAAACGATTTAGTAACAATTGGTAACTTTATTGCAGATAGTATTAAAGGTAAACGGTATAAAAAGTTTTCTAAAGATGTGCAAATAGGTATATTATTACACCGCCATATTGATACATTTACCGATGCGCATAAAACTGTACGAAAAAGCACGAAACGCTTACACAAAAAATACGGACATTATTCCGGTATTATTGTCGATATTTTATACGATCATTTCCTAGCAAAAAATTGGAACAAATATTCTGACATATCTTTAGATGATTATGTAGAGACCTTTTACAATTCGTTAAAAGAACATTATAATATACTACCTCCTCACATTCAAAAAATGATGCCTTATATGATAACTGATAATTGGCTGCTTAGTTATGCATCTACCGAAGGTATTTCTAAAGTTTTAGAAGGCATGAATAGAAGAACACAAAACCGTTCTGGAATGAACGAAGCTATAAACGAATTAGAAATATTTTATACAGATTTCGAAAACGAATTCACATCTTTTTTTAATGAACTTATCGAATTTTCTAAACTCAAATTAAAAGAACTAAACACCAAAATATGAGATATTTAATTTCACTTTTTCTAATTTTATCTATAACTATTTCTTGTAAAAAGTCTAAAACTTCATTGCCAGAAAAAACTTCAAAAAGAGGTTTAATTACTCAAAAAGCTATGGTGGTTTCGGCACGCGTGGAAGCCTCAAAAATAGGGAGTGATATTCTTAAAAAAGGTGGTAATGCATTTGATGCTATGGCAGCAACCGAATTAGCTTTAGCTGTTTCTTTTCCCTATGCTGGAAATATTGGCGGTGGTGGTTTTATGGTTTACAGAAAAAATGATGGAGAAATTGGTGGTATTGATTACCGAGAGAAAGCACCGTTGGCAGCCACAAAAGATATGTATTTAGATGAAGAAGGCAATGTAATCCCAGAAAAAAGCACTTTGGGAGCCATGGCTGTTGGTGTTCCGGGAACAATTGCTGGCGTGTTTGAAGTTCATAAAAAATTAGGGTCGCTACCCATTGAAGATATTTTAAAACCAGTAATTGCCTTGGCTCGCAAAGGTGTTGTGGTTACTAAAAAACAGGAACATAGAATTAAACATTTTCAGCCCTATTTTAGAAAAGCAAATAAAGATTCGATTCTTTTAGAAAACTCGTGGAAAGAAAATGATACCATAAAGTATTATGCTTTAGCAAATACTTTGGATCGCATTTTAGAAAATGGTAGAGATGAATTTTATAAAGGTGAAACTGCCAAAAAACTCGCCAAATTCATTCAAGGTAATGGTGGTATAATTACCGAAGAAGATTTAGCAAAATACGAAGCAAAGTGGCGCACACCAATAACTTTTAGCTACGACGATTTAAAAATTATATCCATGTCGCCGCCATCAAGCGGTGGTATTTGTTTGGGTCAAATTATGAAAATGGTTGAACCTTTTCCGTTAGATGAATTCGGGCATAACTCACTTAAAACCATTCAAGTGATTACAGAGGCAGAGCGACGTGCTTATGCCGATAGAAGTTTTTATTTAGGCGATCCAGATTTTGTAAGCATACCAGGTAATACGTTAATTGATACTGAGTATTTAAGCGGAAGAATGCATGATTTTTCATTTGAAAAAGCCACGAAATCTAGTGATGTATCACACGGAAATATTCAAATTATTGAAAGCAATGAAACGACTCACTACTCTATTGTCGATCAATTTGGTAATGCTATTGCTGCCACAACAACTATAAATGCAGGTTTTGGTTCAAAATTATATTGCTCAGAACTTGGATTTTTCTTAAATAATGAAATGGACGATTTTAGCAGTAAACCTGGAGAACCTAATATGTTCGGATTAATAGGTGCCGAAGCCAATAGTATTTCACCGCAAAAACGAATGCTTAGTTCAATGACACCAACTATTGTTGAAAAAAATGGCGAGCTATTTATGACTTTAGGTACTCCGGGTGGTTCAAGAATAATAACTTCTGTTTTGCAAACTATTTTAAATGTACATGAATTTGATATGACGATGCAAGAAGCTGTAAATGCACCACGTTTTCATCATCAATGGTTACCCGACGATATTAAAATGGAACCTAACGCTTTTGATACAAATTTGATAAATCAGCTTGAAAAATTGGGGTATACTATCAATGAAAAAGATGCGCCAGTAATTGGTAAAGTCGACGGAATCATGGTTTTACAGGATAAAACGTTAGAGGGTGGTGCAGATCGTCGAGGTGACGATACGGCTGTCGGTTTTTAACATTTTTCCTTCTCTTAGTCGGTTGTATTTAATAATTTAGCCTTCTAATTATCTATCGTATAAAGCTAGGTAACAAAGGTTTATTATTGTGAAACCCAAGTCAAAGTCAAAAAGAATATTCAAAATTGCAACAGGAGTCATTATATTCCTCACACTCCCTAGTATACTATTTTTTGGTTTCGTTTTTTTTAAATATAATGAAGATCTTCCAACAGGCATTCAAGGGGAAAAAGCAGATGCACTCGCTTACAAAATGCTTGATGCTTTAGATTATGAGGCTTATAAAAATACTAGTTATATTGAATGGACTTTTAAAAAGCGACATCATTTTGAATGGAAAAAAAATGAAGGTATTTGTGATGTGTTTTGGAAAGAATATCGTGTTAGCCTAAATCTTAAAGATTACACAAAAAGTAAAGTGTTTGTGCATAGTTTTAAAATGAAGGGTGAAATGGCAGAAGAATTAATTAACGAAGCCATTAAAATTTTTAATAACGATTCGTTTTGGCTTGTTGCACCGTATAAAGTATTTGACGAAGGTGTTGAACGCAGATTAGTCAAATTAAATAATAACGAAGAAGCCCTCTTAGTAACGTACACATCTGGCGGCACAACTCCAGGTGATTCTTATTTATGGTTATTTGATGAAACTGGTAAACCAAAAAGCTTTAAAATGTGGACGAATCTACTTCCAATCGATGGCTTAGAAGCCACTTGGAGCGATTGGATTACAACAGAGAGCGGTGCTCAATTACCAACTTTTCATAAACTATTAGTTATCGGGCTTGAAATGGGTGTTGTAAAAGGGA
>NZ_CAXIBN010000219.1:0-4554 GCF_964021735.1 uncultured Wocania sp.
AAGCCCATAAGTTAAATAGAATGATTTTTTAACTCCACCTTTAAGCCAATAGAAGCTTTTAGATTATTGAATATTACTAGATGAGAATTTTTTTTATTACTGAACTTTATTTTGGAGAAAAACTGTCCTTCTCTATTCTTTTTTATTTTAAGTTTTTTTATTGAAGAATCGTTTTGGTATTTGTAATGTAGAATGTTTTTTTTGGGGATTTTATCAAAAAACAAGGTTATGATTTTTTTCTCATTTGAAACATAAATTGTACCGTCATGAGTTTTGGAAAGACGAAAATTTGCGTTAAAATAGTCAGAATAAAATATTGGAGTAGAAAAAAATGCCCTTTTACTTATTGGTTTAGCTAATAATTGCCATTTTGGATCTACAGGAAAGTGATGATTTATTAATGCTTTTGGGTTTGTAAAAAAGTAAAAATCATTAAATTTTTTTATAAATTTTTTTGTTGATGTATCTTGATAACCAGCAGCCCAAGTTACATCAACTAATTTCCATTCATTATTTACTTTTACAATATTCCACGCATGATCTTTATGTGTTTTATTGGCATCAATATCGCTAATATTAGATTTTGTAACTCCATAGATTACTTTAGATTTAACACCTAATTTTTCACATAATTTTCTATATAAATGCGCATAGCCAAAACAATTAGCTTTTCTAGATTTAAAAACATGATTAACTATTTTTACTTCTCTTTTATTTATCGTTCTTAATCGCTGATATTCAGACTCATAAATTGCTATCATATTGTTGTTATAAACAACATTATAGTTGTTATTATATACAATATTTAATGCTACCCAAGTAAATGCAGCTCTTGTTTTCTCTTCATCCATAATAAAATCATTAGAAATTCTAAAACATAGAACATCAATGCTTTTATAATCTGGATAATTTGACACTTTTTTATCAATGATGCTATAATCTATTGCAAAACTGTATAGTGAAATGAAAAAGAATAAAGTGTAAAAAAATAATCTCATATATTAAATATACATAAATTTGAAGAATGAAACCAGTTGACGAATATTTTATCAACCAAAAAGAACCCTATCAATCTATTATGCTTTATGTGCGTAATGTTATTTTAAATACGCTACCAGAGGTAAAGGAGCGGTGTAGCTATAAGATTCCGTTTTATAATATTGAAAAAAAGCCAATGATTTATTTGAATGTTTTAAAAGGTAAAGATTATGTTGATGTCGCTTTTGTTCAAGGCATTTTATTAGAAAATGATTTTCCAATTTTGAAAAATGATAACAAACGAAAGCAAGTACGTTCTATTCAACTAAAATCTATAGAAGATTTAGACCACGAAAACTTTGTAGCGTTATTGCAAGTTGCAGCTCAGCAACTTAAAAAAAGTAAAAGGGCTTGGTTTATTTAGTTTTAAAGGCTATTAATCGTTTTTCTAATAGCGACCAAGTTTGTCAATAAACTTTCTAATTTATCTAAATGTAGCATATTGGCACCATCACTTTTTGCATTTGCAGGATCGAAATGTGTTTCAATAAATAGTCCGTCAACATTATTTACAATACCAGCTCTAGCAATGGTTTCTATCATATCTGGTCGACCACCTGTAACACCTGCACTCTGATTTGGCTGTTGTAACGAGTGTGTTACATCTAAAACGGTTGGAGCAAATTTTCTCATGGTAGGAATACCACGAAAATCTACAATCATATCTTGATAACCAAACATAGTGCCTCTATCTGTTATCCACGCTTTATCACTGCCAGCATCTTTTACTTTTTGTACAGCGTGTTTCATAGCTTCTGGACTCATAAATTGTCCTTTTTTTAAATTGACCACTTTCCCGGTTTTGGCTGCGGCAACAACTAAATCGGTTTGACGCACCAAGAAAGCTGGAATTTGTAGTACATCAACATATTGTGCAGCTAAAATTGCATCACTAGTTTCATGAATATCGGTAACCGTAGGCACATCAAACTTCTCAGAAACTTTTGCTAGAATTTCTAATGCTTTTTCGTTCCCAATTCCTGTAAAACTATCTATTCTACTTCGGTTTGCTTTTTTAAAACTGCCTTTAAAAACGTATGGAATTTCTAATTTATTTGTTATACTAACTACTCTTTCGGCAATTCTAAAAGCCATGTCTTCACCTTCAATGGCACAAGGGCCACATAAAAGAAAGAAGTTGTTAGAATTCGTATGTTTTATTTTTGGAATGTCTTGAAGATTCATAAAAATGTTTTCTGCAAATTAAAGCTACAAAGGTACTATTTGTAAACGTAAGTTTTATGAATAAGTTTATTTATCCATCTGTGGTTGTATTAGGGATAGAAACGCTTCGACTAAGCTCAGGATAAATTCATTCTTTTTGTTTGGTTTAACAAGGTTTAATAATATGTAGTTTAACGAAAAATGAGATACTAAACTTAGTAGAAGACTTTGAGATAAAAGGATATAATGAATAGTTGTAACTTTTTGTAAATGAGTTGGTTATATCTCTTTTAAAACTTAAATTTTATAGTTATAAGAGGAAAATCCCAAATAAAATATAAAATAGCTTAAATATATAAAAAATAAGTACCTTTGCACGCTTAAAATAAGGGAGCGCACATTATGGCTAACATTAAAAATATTGCAATTATTGCACACGTAGATCATGGTAAAACGACTTTGGTAGATAAAATTATGTACCACTGTCAGTTATTTCGTGAGAACGAAAACACAGGCGATTTAATTCTAGATAATAACGATTTAGAGCGCGAACGTGGTATTACTATCACATCTAAAAACGTTTCTGTAATTTATAAAGATACGAAAATTAATATTATAGATACCCCTGGTCACGCCGATTTTGGTGGAGAAGTAGAGCGTGTATTAAACATGGCTGATGGCGTTTTGCTTTTAGTTGATGCTTTTGAAGGGCCGATGCCACAAACACGTTTTGTATTGCAAAAAGCGATTGATTTAGGCTTAAAACCTTGTGTGGTTATTAATAAAGTTGATAAAGAAAATTGTACACCAGATGAGGTGCACGAAAAGGTATTTGATCTAATGTTTGAGCTTGGTGCTGAAGAGTGGCAATTAGATTTTCCAACTGTTTACGGTTCTGCAAAGAATAATTGGATGAGTGATGATTGGCAAAATGAAACGGATAATATTGAGCCTTTGCTAGATATGGTTATTGCCCATATTCCTGCTCCGAAATTACCAGAAGGTAATACGCAAATGCTAATTACGTCTTTAGATTTTTCGTCGTTTACAGGACGAATTGCTATTGGACGTTTAACTAGAGGTGAATTAAAAGTAGGACAAAACATTTCGTTAGTAAAACGTGATGGTTCTATTGTGAAAAATAAAATAAAAGAGCTTCATGTTTTTGAAGGACTTGGGCGTTTAAAAGTTGAGGAAGTACAAACAGGAGACATTTGTGCTATCGTTGGTCTTGAAGGTTTTGAAATTGGTGATACGGTTGCCGATTTCGAAACACCTGAAGGTTTAAAAACCATTGCAATTGATGAGCCTACGATGAGTATGTTGTTTACCATTAACGATTCGCCTTTCTTTGGAAAAGATGGGAAGTTTGTAACATCACGTCATATTAAAGATAGATTGACTAAAGAATTAGAAAAGAATTTAGCATTAAGAGTTGAAGAAACTGATAGTGCTGATAAATTTATGGTTTTTGGTCGTGGCGTTTTACACTTATCGGTTTTAATTGAAACCATGCGTCGTGAAGGTTACGAGTTACAAATTGGGCAACCACAAGTAATTATTAAAGAAGTAGATGGTGTAAAATGTGAGCCAGTTGAAGAAATGACTATAGATTTACCAGAAACAGTTTCTGGTAAAGCGATTGAAATGGTAACGCTTCGTAAAGGTGAAATGTTAAGTATGGAGGCGAAAGGCGACAGAATGGTTTGTGAGTTTTTAGTACCATCTAGAGGTATTATTGGTTTGCGTAATCAACTTTTAACTGCAACAGCTGGCGAAGCCATTATGGCGCACCGTTTTAAAGAATATCAACCCTTAAAAGGAGGTATTCCAGAACGTCAAAATGGAAGTTTGGTATCTATGGAAAAAGGACAAGCTATTCCTTATTCTATTGATAAATTACAAGATAGAGGTAAGTTTTTTGTTGATCCAGGTGAAGATATTTATGAGGGACAAGTTATAGGAGAAAACTCTCGTGGTGATGATATGACGGTTAACGTAACAAAAACTAAAAAGTTGAGTAATGTACGTTCGTCTGGGGCAGATGATAAGGCTAAAATTGTACCAGCGATAAAATTTAGTTTAGAAGAAGCTTTAGAATACATTCAAAAAGATGAGTATGTTGAGGTTACACCAAACTACTTGCGTTTACGTAAGGTCTTTTTAACAGAAGTTGAACGTAAAAGAAATAAATCAATCTAATTGATTACATTAGTAAAAATTCTTTAAAGAGAAATTCTATTAGAATTTCTCTTTTTTTATGGCATTAATATGGAGTTATTAGGCATTACAGCTACAGAATATATTGGCTATTTAGCATCGTTAATGGTGTTAATATCTTTTACAATGAAA
>NZ_CAXIBN010000220.1:0-4437 GCF_964021735.1 uncultured Wocania sp.
TCCATAACATACATTTCGTTATAGACAGGAAGTTGAATAGTTACAAAGGGTACTTCTTCTGGATTAGATAAATTGAATTTTAAATCGGTGGTACTTTTTTTTGCAGATAAGTAGTTAAATAATAGGTTCAACTGAGCCAATGCATACATAAAAATGAGCAATAACGCAATGGTATAAATAACAATAATTACGGTTTCTATATACATTATTTAAAACTGTATTTAAAAATCCAAGCCAATATTTTTATGCCTGCAAATATAGCACCTTTTACTGTTCCTGAAACTTTTGAAACGCCAATTCTATTTCGGTAATTTACTGGCACTTCAACATAACTTAATTTTTGTTTTAAGGCTTTAAGTTGCATCTCAACTGTCCAGCCATAAGTTTTGTCTTCCATTTTAAGAGCCAAAAGCTTATTGTATTTTATCGCTCTAAAAGGGCCTAAGTCTGAAAACTTTGCATTAAACATTAATTTCATTAAAAAGGTAGCTAACCAATTCCCAAATATTTGAGGCATGGTCATAGAACCTTTTTCACGTAGTCGTTTTACTCTTGCTCCAATTACAAAATCTACATCATCTTTAATTATTGGTGCTACTATTTTTTCTAGCTCTTCAGGGTAATCGCTGTAATCGCCATCTAAAAAAACAATGATATCTGGTTTGTCTTTTTTATTAGAAATGTAATCCATTCCTTTTAAACATGCGTAACCATACCCGCGTTTATTTTCTTTAAGAACTGTAGCGCCAGCTTTTTTAGCGTTTTCTTCAGTAGCGTCACTAGAGTTGTTACTCACTACAATAACTTCTTCAGCTATCGATGGAATATCTTTAATAACATGTGATATGGAGTCAGCTTCGTTATAAGCTGGAATAATTACGTTTATTTTAGTCATTTTAAATCTTTAAGATTATTGTCTTTTCTAAAAGATTTAAAGTCTGTCCATTCCTTAATCTGTTTACCTTCTTTAAAACGTTTAGCAGAAACTAATTCTTCATTATGATACATGAAACAATAACCGTTTTTCAAATTGTTTTTTAATTGGCATTTATGATTGATTTTTTCCATATCATCATAAAATAGCCACCAATTATTTTTCTGTCCATTTATAAAATGTCCCTCACTTTCTTTAGTGCCATTTTCACGGTAAAAATACCAATATTTTGCAGGTTTATTATTTTTGAAATGACCTTCTTTTTGCACTTTACCGTTAGGATAATAAAATGTCCAATACTTGGTTTTCGTATCACCGTCTAGCCAACCTTCAGCTTTTAGGCTACTATTATTGTAGTAAACTCTCTTATATGTTTTTTGCGCATTACTATCGATAGTAAAGCAAAACATTAAACTAAAAATTATAATTGAATATTTCAAGAGAGTTTATTTTTGGTTTACTAAATCCATTAGGTCTACATCGTTCCCCAATAAAATATCAGTTGGATTAATACGACCTTTTTCTGGTCCATTTTCTAGTTTTAAAACACCTCTTGGGCAAACTGCAGAGCAAATACCACAACCTACACAACTAGAGCGCACTATATTTTCTCCTTTCTGCGCATAAGCACGTACATCAATTCCTTGTTCGCAATAGGTAGAACAGTTGCCACAAGAAATGCATTGACCACCATTGGTTGTAATTCTAAATCGAGATTTAAAACGCTGTACTAAACCTAAATAGGCCGCTAACGGACAGCCAAAACGACACCACACGCGATTACCAAAAATAGGATAGAAACCTGTGCCAATAACACCAGCAAACCAAGCACCAATTAAAAAGCTGTAAGTATCTTTTATCCATTGTGATTTTATACCTAAAAATGATTCTACACCAGAGAAATAACAGTATAATGTTACTAACGTCATTACTAATGAGAACACTAAAACGGAGTGAATTAACCAGCGCTCTAATTTCCAAGCATTCAAACTTTTATTAGAATGTTGTCTGTATGGATCTCCTAAAGTTTCAGCTAAACCACCACAACCACAAACCCAAGAACAGTACCATCTTTTTCCGAAGAAATATACCATTACGGGCACAATAACCAAGGTTAATACAATACCCCAAACCAATATAAAAAGCCCAATTGCTCCACTATCTCTTAAGCTATCTAAATTCCATTCAAAAAAGAAATCGTAATCTAAAGGAAATGCATTTTTAAAATCGTACCCAGGCATGTTTAAACTTGTCATTATTTCTGGAATAAGGAACGCAAAAACAATTTGAAAGAATAACACCGAAGTAGTACGAATGATTTGGTATTTGTTATGTCGGTATTTTATGTACATACGAGCAGCCATAACAAGCATGATTACACAATACAAAAAGCCGTAAACAAACCATTGACTTGCTGGACCTCCATTTAGGAATTCACTAATTGGGTCTAAAATGTATGTCCAATTCACGACATAATCTGCCCAAAAATAAAGCAGTAAATAAAATACCACTAAATACACTAAAACTAACCAAGCAATCCAACCACGATTAGTACTTGCTTCATGATAAATACCGTTGTGTTTAATACCAGGTCTGCCTAATAAAATAATGTTTGGTAATATAAAGAGTAGTGCGCCAATAATTGCCAGACCAAACGTAAGCCACCATAGTAAACCAGCATGTTCTTTTACAAAACCAGAACCAGCTTTTTTTGCTATTTCATAACTTAAAGTATGTGGTTTTCCGTAGATTTTATATTGGTATTGTTCACCTTTTTTGTCCCAGTTTTTTTCAGCATCATACTTTGCTATTAATGCATCATAATGGTTATTGGAAGTTTCATAAGCATTTCGAACGCGACTAGAAAACTCAAAAATATTCAAATCCTCTTCGGTAACTGTAGCTTTTTCAAGTTCCTCTTTTATAATTTCACTTTTATAGTTTTTTGATGTTATGAATTCATCAAATTCAGCTTCTGATAAACTAAAACTACCTGTGAAGAGTGTTCCGGTAAAAATGCCTAAGCCTATTAAAAATAAGACTAATCCTAAATGTTTTATTATTTTCATGTCTTTATTTTTTAAGCGAATATGCGTCTCCAACTTTTCTTTTTAAGTTGAATGTTAGTATTGTTTTCTGTATTGAATTTTTTAACGATGTCTTTCTCGTGAAGTTTATAAAACTCAGGATCGAAGTTGGCATCTGCTAAATATTCTAAAACATAATCTACCGATTGTTTTTTGGTTAAAACTTTATCAAAAAACTCATGGCGCATTCTAATGCCGAAAGTATTTATGCCTATAAATTCTCGTGTATTTTTATCATAATTAATATGTATGCCCTTATTACCATCTTTATGTTCCCAATAAAAACGCGCTTCATTTTCTCTAGGTTGCGCCCAAACCCAACCATAAGTTTGATATTCAATATCAAAGAATTTAGCAGAGTTAAACCAGTGCCCTGGCTTGTATTGAATACGGTTTCCACAAATGGTTTGTGCAACGGTTTCTCCCATCATGCGTCCTGTGTACCAAACCGCTTCAATGGGTCTGCGTTGATCAATACCTTCGTGTTGTTCGGCACAATCTCCAACGGCATAAACATCAGGAATATTAGTTTCTAAATAGCGATTTACTTTAACGCCTCTTCCTGTTTCAATGCTAGAATCTTTTATAAAATCTATATTAGGTGAAACACCAGCAGTAAGTCCGACTACATTACAAGGAATCTCTTCACCAGTTTCCTGAATAATTACCGATTTTACTTGTCCATTTTCATTGGAAACTATTTCTTTTAAATTGGTAGATAATCTTAAATCGATACCGTTGGCTAATATTTCACGATTTATCATGGTGCTTTCTTCTTCTGGTAACACACCATTCCAAAAACTACTTTCTCGCACTAAAAACGTTACAGGAATATGTCTGGAGTGTAACATTTCTGCCAACTCAATCCCAATTAAGCCACCACCAACAATTACAGCACGTTTACAAAGCTTATTATTTGGTGCATATTTTTCCAGTTTTTCTAAATCCTGTTTATGGTACATCCCCATCACACCATCTAAATCTTGCCCTGGCCATCCAAATTTGTTGGGTTTACTGCCCGTAGCAATAATCAATTTATCATACTGTAAGGTGTCACCTTCTGCAAAATGCAACGTTTTAGATTTAGTTTCAATCTGCTTTACAAAGCCCTTTTTAAGTTCAATCCTGTTTTTTTTCCAAAACCAATTTTCGTAAGGTTGTGTATGTTCAAATTTCATATGTCCCATATACACATACATAAGTGCCGTACGGGAAAAAAAGTAATCGGTTTCAGCAGAAACAATAGTAATTTTTTTGTCGGAAAGCTTACGAATATGTCTAGCGGCCGTAACCCCAGAAATTCCGTTTCCTATAATAACGATGTGTTCCATAATTTTGTTAGTTATGCTGTAATAGGTCGAAGTTAAATATAATAACTTAACTTGAAGTATTAATTTAGAATTGCTTTAAATTGAA
>NZ_CAXIBN010000221.1:0-4400 GCF_964021735.1 uncultured Wocania sp.
TGTTGTAATACCTCTATTTCAAACTCAAAAAATGACTGCCATAGAAGAAGTTTTAAAAACAATAAATAATATAAAAACAAAAGGCAATCTCCTTTCTGAAACAGAAATACTTTCAATATTAGAAGCAACTAAATCTATAACTAAACACAAAGAGCTAGTTAGCTCAATTATTTTTCTTTATACTACTTTAAGTTGTAACGCTAAGGAAAACACAAAAACACTAACAAAAAGAGAATTACAAATTCTTCAGCAAATAGGTAATGGAAACGACACAAAAAATATTGCTTTAACACTAAATCTAAGCATTAGTACTATAGAAACTCATCGTAAGCATATTAGAAAAAAATTAGGGTTAGTAGGAAAAGATAAACTTCTAGCCTATGCTATTCTTAATAACATAACTGAGCTTAATAACACTAAAAACAATTTAAATAATAGCTAGGAAAAAACAGTGTTTGCCTGTTATATAAATAAAAAGTAAAATTTAACGCAACCAAATGTAAAATTTTACATCTATTAAATAACTTAAGCATCAAATTGTATGAAAACTATTTTCGTAATAACCGTTCTTATTATTATTAATTTAATTCTTTTAGCGTTTAGCGTAAACAAAAAAACAGATCCTTGAGTAAATGGCCTGTTTTTTGTTTACTTTTTTAGAGTTTAATTAACCTCAGGTAAAAAACTATAATTTTTACTATACTCTAACATTTGACCAGGAAATGTTTCTGGTTGTGTCACTTTAATAGCTATAATTTCTCCAGCATCATTTTTTTCAGCAACTAAAACAGGATTAACAAAACCACTATATGGTGCCGATGTAAATTGTTTGTTTCGCTCTAAAACCTCTGCATGAATTGCTTGATCTACTTTTACACCGTAGCCTTCAACTAGAGCTTCAACTGCAGCATAATCGCCTTCAGATTTTATACGCTGTGTTTCTCTTAACAACTCACCAAAAATTTTGCGAAGTTTAGCATAATCATTTATATTGAAATAAGTTTTACCATTACGGGTTACTTTTTCAATAACGTTATCAGCTTTTCCTTTTTCAAAAGCCCAAGCCGAAACCCATTGTCTATTACGCATGTGTGCTTCTTCAACATCATCACCTAAATTTAAACGGATTAACTGCGTCATCAATCCATTTCTAATATAGCCATCGTAGGCAGCCATACCAACAGTTTTCCAGTCCTTAACTAATCCTAGTTCTTGTAATTTAGAATTGTATAAATAATAAAGCCCCACTAAATCTGCACGACCTTCTTCAAGTGTCGATGCATAATTTTTAAGCGTTTCTTTAGTCTCTCCAACTCCAGGGTTTAATTGCCCTGATGCATGCCCGATAACTTCGTGCAATGCGGTATGCAATTTATCTGCTAATTGTCCATGTTCTTCTTCTAATTTTAATTCTTCTTCATCATGCACAAATTCTTTTAAACGTCCTGTGCTTCCTGCATTATTATAGGCATGAATAATGTTACCTAAGGAGACCGATTTACTACCAACAGCGGCACGAATCCAGTTGGCATTAGGTAAGTTTACACCAATTGGCGTACTTGGTGAGGCATCACCAGCTTCTCCTGCAACGTTAACTACTTTGTAAGTTACACCAACTACGTTTTTCTTTTTATGAGCGTCCATTAAAGGTGAATTGTCTTCAAACCATTGTGCGTTATCCGATAAAACTTTCATTTTTTGAGACATATCAAAATCGTTAATTTGAATGATACTCTCATAAGAACCTCTATATCCTAAAGGGTCGTTATATACTTCAATAAAACTATTAATATAGTCTACATTACCATCAGTTGCAGCTGTCCATGCCACATTATAATCATCCCACGTTTGTAAATCACCTGTTTTATAATACTCAATTAACAACCCAAGAGCATTTCCTTGTGCGTCGTTTTCGGCAACACCTTTTGCCAATTCTAGCCACTTAACAATCTCATCGATTGCAGAGCCGTACAAACCTCCAGATTTATAAATACGTTCTTTTAAAACACCATTTTCTTTTACCAATTGAGAATTTAATCCATAGGATAAAGGTTTTTCTGGATTTGGAGATATCATAGCTTTATAAAAACTTTCTACATCGGCATTGGTTACATTTGGCCCGTAAAAATTAACTGCTGAAAGAGCCACATTATCAACGCCTTTTGCCTGATTTACTTTTTTAGAATCGGCATCATTAAAAATAACATCAAAAGCTTCGCCTTCTAAACTAGTATTGGTTTCAGCTAATAATTGTTTTAAATAATCTGAAGAGAATTCTGGTTTTAATTTAGCGTTTGAATAATGATGATGAATACCATTACTAAACCAAACACGCTTTAAATAGGTTTCAAAAGCGCTCCAATTATCGGTGGTTTTATCTCCTTTATAATTTGCATAAACATGTTCTAAAGCTTTTCTGATTTTAAGATTATGTCGGTAATTTTGGTCCCACATCATATCTCTTCCAGCTAAACCCGCCTGCGTTAAATAATATACTAATTTTTGCTCTTTTAAAGTAAGTTGCTCCCACCCAGGAATTTGATAACGCAATATTTTAATATCTGCAAATTGCTCAACGTTATGGTTAAATGCTGTTGATTCTTTCTCTTTAGTGCTATCGCTGGTTTTTTCAGATTTATCATTTCCGCACGATAACAAAAAGCTTGCTAATAAAGCAAAACTTAATACTGTTTTTAGTTTCATTGATTTGTTTTAATTTTTAGTTATTCAATAAAATGAAGCTAATTAAGTTTAAGTAATTTATGATTTTCTCAAAATAAATAAACTCAATTATTAAATACTTAATTTTAGAGTAGCAAATGTAATAATTTATTAATCAAAGATTAAAATGATTATATTTGATTTTAAAAATTTATTATAATTTTTTAAGATGAAACATCCATCATTAAATGGCAAGTATTTATTAATGGATACTATAAGCGACCATTAAAAACCAATAATCATAAACATATGAAAACACTAAAATACATCCTGTTTTTATTACTCATAGGCATTATTGGCTCAGCCATTTATATTGCTGTACAACCCAATGAATTTGAAGTTACCAGAACTCGAACCATAAAAGCACCCGTTTCAATTATTTACGATAATGTTGTCGACCTTAAAAACTGGGAATCTTGGTCGTCTTGGGTTGAAGCAGACCCTGATATGAAAATTACATTATCTGAACAAACCAAAGGCGTTAACGGATCGTATTCGTGGAAAGATAAAGATGGTGTTGGTACGATGAAAATTACTGAAACAGTACCTAACACTTCAATAAAACTGAACATGCAATTTGCTGAATTTCCGTCATCAGATGTGAGTTGGAAATTTATACCCAACGATGATGGTTCAACAGATGCTAAATGGTCTATTTCTGGAAAGGATTTACCATTTGATTTTAAAATGTTTTCTGTTTTAATGGGTGGCATGGAAAAACAAATTGGTCCGCACTACGAACGAAGCCTTGAAAAATTAGATAGTATTGTAGTTGCTAGTATGAAAAAATACAGTATTACCGTTAATGGACTTACTAATCATAGCGGTGGTTATTATTTGTACAACACAACCTCGTGTAAAATAAGTGATTTAAAAAGTAAAATGACAGAAATGCTACCCTTAGTTATTGAGTATGCCACGAAAAATAATATAAACATGGCTGGAGCTCCTTTTGTAGCTTATCATAAATGGGATGAAGAAAATAATGCGGTTATGTTTTCTTGTTGTGTACCGACTACTGAAAAAATTATTACAACTGACAGTAGTATTTTAACAGGTCAATTACTACCATTTAAAGCTATAAAAACAACTCTAAATGGAGATTATAGTAATTTAAAAGAAACTTGGGAAACGGCAACTAAATACATCAAAGAGAATGGTTTTGAAGAAATGCATGATTTACCTGCCCTAGAAATATATTTAACAGACCCCACGAGTAAACCAAATCCAGCAGATTGGATAACCGAAATTTATATTCCAATAAAAGAATAACAAAATAAATGAAGCAACTTTTATTAGTTTTTATTGGTGGTGGTTTTGGTAGTGTTTTACGTTATGCTATCGGAAAATATTTAAACAGTCCAGAAACGGGGATACCTTATGGCACATTTGCAGCAAATATTTTAGGTAGTTTACTTATTGGTATTATTTTAGGTTTGGCTGCTAAAAATGATGCCCTTTCTCAAAATCAAACCTTATTACTAGCCACTGGGTTTTGTGGTGGCTTTACAACCTTTTCTACGTTTGCTTATGAAAACCATATGTTTTTAAAATCGGGCGATTTTACAAGTTTTGCTATTTATACCATTGCAAGTTTTGTTATTGGATTTTTAGCTGTTTTTTTGGGACTTTTTTTGGTGAAGTGAAATTTGACTTTGTAAAAAATTTCGGCTACCTTC
>NZ_CAXIBN010000222.1:0-4336 GCF_964021735.1 uncultured Wocania sp.
TTGCTCAGTAACAGTTTTTGATATTGAATCTGAAACTTGACCAAAACTAACTTGAGTTAAGGTTATAATAAATACTATCGAAAAAATTAAAGACTTCATAACAACAAATATTTAATTTAAAAGAGTTGGAACTTAGCATAAAACTCCAACTCTTTTATTAACAAACTCAAATCAAACTAAACTTCTTTTTAAAATTTATATTGTAAAGATAATGTTGAAGAACGACCACTAATTGACCTAGCTCTTACTAAACGATTTGAACCAAAAGCACCATCGCCATTACCTTCTACTTCTGTTATACCAACAGTATCAAAAAGGTTATTTACACTTAATACTAATGAAAGTCCTTCAGTTAAGCCAACTCTTCCAATTAAATTAAAGTAAGCATACGCTGGCATTACTAAAGCGTTATCATCTTGAGCATAAGATTTTGATGTGCCTAAAACACTTAAAGCAACACCATGTTGGCTGTTTTCACCAAAATTATAAGATGGCGATAAGTTGTAAACTAAATCTGCTTGTCTTCTTGGGGTGTTTCCTTTGTTATCACCACCGTCAATTTCAGCTTTTGTCCAAGTAAAAGACCCATTAAAAGAGAAGTTATCTCCAAACGCTAAAGCTGTTTCAGCTTCTAAACCTAAAGCTTTAAATGGATTACCAACAGATCTATTTAACTCGTTACTTAAACCTTCATCCGTATTACTCATAAATCCTGTTAAGTTAAGAACTCCATTTTTAAGTCTTTTCTTGTAACCAACTTCTAACTGAGACACTTCATCGTACTGCACATCTGCTTTACCATCTGTACCGTAGTTATTTCTATCTGCTGCTCTTCCTGAAGCACCAGAGCTATATCTTGCGAAAACAGCAGCTCCTTCGTCCAATTTATAATTTAAACCAGCAGAGTAAGACACAAAGTTATAATCGTCATTTACTATTTGTCCTGCACTTCCTGCAATAACTGGTACTACTTGCTCTATACCTTCAATAGTTCCGTTACCATCGTAATCGTATGCATCTTGACTTGTAGGACCATTTGCAATGGTACCGTTTACATTAACATTCTCAAAGCGAATACTTCCATCGAAGTTTAATTTTTCAGAAATGTCAGCATCAACACCTACATAAGGAGAGTTTACATTATGTACTGTATTATATCTACGTTGACAGCAATTTCCCCATACTGGCGTACCATAAGAGTATTGACCGTTTCTTGAAAAGCCATCAAAATCCGCTAGTCTTGCTTGTCCGCCACCTTTAACTTCTGAAATAAATGAGCTCCATTGCCATCCTATTTTAGTATTTTGTGTTGCAGTAAATAAACCAGCAGTTACACCAACATTATCACTTATTTTTTTAGAAATTTTCATATCGCTAAAAAAGTTGCTTAAATCATCTACAGTAACATCAAACATGTGTATAATTTGAGCCAATCCGTTAGAAGGGTTAAAAGCTCCTCTATCTCCATCAGAATAAACCAATGTTCCCGTAGCATTTGAAGCATCTCTTGCTGTTGTTTCAATTTCAGAAACTGTTCCCACAGCAGCTGTAAATGGCGACACCCATTCTCCGCTATTACTAGAGTAACGTGCTTTACCTGCTATTTTCCAATCACCTCCTAAATCGAAAGAAAATTCAGCCCCTAAAGATTTAGATACAGGGTTGTTACCGTTTCTAACATCGTTAACATGTCTTCCTCCGCCATCAAAAGGATTTGTTCCTGCACTTTGTTGTAAATATGCAGAGTGTGGGGAATCGCTAGTAATATCAAAACCTGGTAAGTTAGAAAATGTTGGATTTGCATTATCTCCTTCTAATAACATTGGCATTGGCAAATACATTACCGATCTGTCGTTTAATAGTTTAGCATAAACACGTACGTAACCTGCATCAAATCTTTTGGTAAGATTCGCTTTAAATTGTCCACCTTTATTCCCTTGATAACCTATTTCTCTTGGTCCTTCACCAGTTCTAATAAAACCACCAATATGGTATGATAACCCATTTTCAAATGGTTGTCCATATTCAAAATCTAATCTGCTTGTTTGATAATCTAAACCGAAAGTTGTTGCTAAAGAACCTCCTTCTGTAGCTCCAGTTTTGCTAATCATATTAATGATACCAGCTGGACCATTTGACGTTTGTGTAGATGCCGAACCACCTCTAATGGCTTCAACTCTACCAATGTTAGAATCAATTCTTAAAAAATTATCGGCGTTCCCAAAAGATGTGTCTCCAAACAAGTTTAATGGTAAACCATCTTCTTGAATTTGAAAATATCTCGATCCACCAGAAGAAATTGGCACACCACGTACATTAAAGTTAGCATTACCTTCGCCGCCAGAAGATTCTGCACGAATACCTGGTATATTTCTAAAAAGTTCACCCGCACTTCTTGGAGAAGCTTGTTCAATTAGTTTAACATCCATAGTAGAAACAGATACACTCGATTCTATTTTAGATTTAGGATTTACAACCCCAGTAACAATAACTTGATCTAAAGATTGTGCATCTTCAGACATGGTAAAATCTAAAGTGACATCAGCATCTTCAACTGTTACACTTTGTGAAGATTTTGCATACCCTAAAAAAGTTGCAGATAATGTGTAAGTTCCATTTTCTACATTTTCTATTGTATAATTGCCATCAAAATCTGTAACCGCTCCTTTAGATGTACCATCTAAAATAACATTAACACCACCTAAAGGCATTCCTGTTTGATCTTTAATGTTTCCTGATATTGATTGTGCAAATACTGTACTAACTGACAGAAGCATCATAATCAATAAAAATCCATTTTTTTTAATAGAATTCATTTGTCTTAATTTTTAGTTATTCGATAAATTATTTAGTTAATTTTTTGACAAATCTATATTTATACTCTATTCAATTTTACTTTTTCATAACGAAAACGTTTTCGATTTAAACGAAAACGTTTTCGATTTTGTTTTTTATTATTATATTTATATCTAAAATTAATTGTTTTTATGAAACCAGTAACCTTAAAAGAAATTGCAGAACAATTAAACATTTCTGTTACTACGGTCTCCAAAGCATTAAAAGATTACCCAGATGTAAGCAAAAAAACTAAAGGTTTGGTAAAAGAATTGGCAAAAACATTAAATTATAAGCCTAATACTTTTGCGGTTAATTTAAGAACTAAAGAATCTAAAACCATAGGTTTAATAATCCCTGTTATTGTTCATCACTTTTTTTCAAACGTTATTAAAGGTATTATTTCGCAAGCGGAAAAAAAAGGATATTTGGTTATCATTCTTCAATCTAATGAATCTTATGACTTAGAAAAGAAACAAATTGATTTATTATTAAGCCAACGTGTAGATGGTATTATAATTTCATTAGCAAATGGAACGGCAAATTTTAATCACTTAAATGAAGTTTTAGCTCAAGATAAACCTTTAGTCATGTTTGATAAGATTGCCAAAATTGTTAAATGTTCAAAAATTATAATTGATGATAGAAAAGCTGCTTATACGGCAACACAACATTTAATAGATATAGGCTGTAAACGAATCGCACATTTTAGAGGTGCGCTTTTACCACAAAATTCTATAGATAGGTTTCTAGGCTATAAAAAAGCATTGTTGGATAATAATTTACCTTACGACCCTTCTTTAGTTTATATATGTGAATGTGGAGACATGAGTTTTGAAGAAGGCAAGAAAAATGCACAGCTATTATTAAAAGATCATAACGATGTAGATGGGGTTTTTATAAACACCGATTTAGTAGCTATTGGAGCATTGACAGAGTTTAACAAGCAAGGTGTTAAAATTCCAGAAGACATTAGTGTTGTAGGCTTTAGTAATTGGTTCATGTCGTCTGTTATATCTCCAACATTAACAACTATTGATCAACCTGGTTTTAAAATGGGAAAAACAGCTTTTAAACAACTATATAAGGAAATTAAAGCTATCAAAAATAAGAAACCCAAAGCACCTAAAATTATTACGCTTGAAACAGAATTGATAAAGAGAGAATCTACTCGAACAATTTAAAGCAGAAAGTATCTAAGCACATATAAAATTGGGTTGATAAATTCATAAAATAAAGATTCATACAGAATGTGTTTACAGATACACATACTTATATAGAAGTGTGATATAATAAAACTACTTAGGTGTCATAAAAAAAATTCAATTTTTTATGTTCATGGGATTTTTTATCCTATCTTCTAATAGAGATAGTTTTTAGTAAAAAACTTATCCGAATTACGAGAACTACCTATTATTGCTTGTACATTAAAATAAAAAAAGTTGCTTTTATTTTCTGTTCAACGTATTAAAGTCACTTATTTTGATTAGCTTTATTTTTA
>NZ_CAXIBN010000223.1:0-4246 GCF_964021735.1 uncultured Wocania sp.
TATATTGATGACTTACCAGAAACAACAGAACATTCTGAAGAAACTTACGCAGACATTATTTTTAAAGTACAAATTGCGGCAAGCTCCAAAGCTTTAGAAACAAAACCATATAACTTTAAAGGTTTAAACAATGTTTCTAGAGACAAAGAAAATAATTTATATAAATATTATTACGGAGAAACTTCAAATTATAATACCATAAAAAAACTAGAAGAAAAGGCTAAAGCTACTGGTTTTAAAACAGGTTATATAGTAGCATTTAAAGACGGTAAAAAAATATCTTTAACCGAAGCTTTAAAAACAACTGCTAATTAGATTCATTCTTTTTAAATTTATCTTAAATTTGTTTAACTAACATATTTATTTTGAAATGAGCATAACTAAAAAATAACATTTAGTTATTTGGTTTTTATGTGAATTACATCTTACTTAAATATAGCAATAATAGTTTTAGATGAATATATCAAAAGAAGTTAAAACATCAATATTAGTCTTATCAGGAATTGTCCTATTTGTTTTCGGATTTAATTACTTAAAAGGTCAAAATTTACTCGATTCTTCTCGTACATTTTATGCTGTTTATGATAATGTTGAAGGCTTAACAGCATCAACACCAGTTACCATTAATGGTTTAATTGTGGGTAAAGTTATTAGTATAGGTTTTAAAGACGATGCCTCAGGGAAATTACAAGTAAAACTTTTAGTTGATAGCGATTTTCAGTTTTCAAAAAACAGCAAAGCAGAACTTTACGAAACAGGTTTAATAGGAGGTAAAGCTATTGCTATTGTTCCAGCAAATGATAATGCAGAAAATGCTAAAAGCGATTCTTTTTTACAAGGCTCAGTAAAAGCAGGATTAAGCGAATTGGTAAATCAGAAACTAACACCATTGCAAGGTAAAATTGAAAATATGATGGTTAGCGCAGATAGTTTGCTAAACAATTTAAACCAAGTTTTTGATGCACAAACCAAAGCAAACCTTAAAAAAAGCATAGCTAGTTTAAGTTCTACAATAGATTCATTTAAGAGCACATCATTATCTCTAAATCATACCATTAAAAGTAATCAAGGTAAAATTGATAGTGTATTGACTAATGCGGAAAAACTAACTGGAGATTTAGCAAAAATAACAAATACGATTTCAGAATCAGACCTCAAGAAAACTATATCTAATTTAGAAACAACTCTTCAAAACTTCGATAAAATTATAGCTAATTTAGAAAAGGGAGAAGGCTCAATAGGTAAATTACTTAAAGATGATGCCTTATATGAAAATTTAGAAGGCGCAACATTACAGTTAGAGCAGTTGTTAGAAGATATGAAGCTAAACCCAAAACGTTATGTGCATTTTTCTTTATTTGGAAAAAAAGCAAAGCAATATGATGCCGAGGGCAATGAAATCAAACAAAAAGATTAACACATATAAATATGAATTACATATCGAACGTGCTTTTTGCAATACTGCTTATAATAGGTATTGGCTATTTTACAAGAAATGTTAAGAAATTAATTCGAAACATTAAACTTGGGCAAGATGTAGATGTTAGCGATAATAAATCGCAACGCTGGAAAAATATGGTTATGATTGCCTTAGGACAAAGCAAAATGGTACGTCGTCCTATTGCAGGTTTTTTACATGTTATTGTTTATGTAGGCTTCATAATAATTAATATTGAAGTTTTAGAAATCATTATCGATGGTATATTTGGTACGCACAGAATCGGTTTAAAAGTTTTACCAGAATCGGTTTATGGGTTTTTAATAGGCGCTTTTGAAGTATTAGCTGTTTTAGTATTTATCTCAGTAACTATATTTTGGGTTCGTAGAAACATTATAAAACTAGCGCGTTTCTGGAAAAGCGAAATGTCGAGTTGGCCAAAAAACGATGGTAATTTTATTCTATATTTCGAAATGGTATTGATGACTTTATTTTTAGTTATGAACGCTACCGACTTGAATTTTCAAGCTATGAATTCAGGTAATATTATCAGTCAATTTATAGCACCTTGGTTTAGCAGCTTGCCAGAAGGCACTATTCATTTTATAGAAAGAGCTGCTTGGTGGTTACATATTGTTGGCATTTTAATATTCTTAAATTACTTATATTTTTCAAAGCACCTGCATATTTTATTAGCGTTCCCAAATACGTATTATGGGAAATTAACTCCAAAGGGGCAATTAAATAATCTTGAAGCGGTTACCAAAGAGGTGAAATTAATGATGGATCCAGATGCCGATCCTTATGCAGTACCTGAGGACGATGGTGAAGCACCTGCAAAATTTGGTGCAAGCGATGTGCAAGATTTAAGTTGGGTGCAGCTATTAAACGCATATACCTGTACAGAATGCGGACGATGCACTAGCGAATGTCCTGCCAATCAAACAGGTAAAAAGCTATCGCCTCGAAAAATCATGATGGACACGCGAGATCGTTTAGAAGAAGTTGGTAAAAACATTGATACGAATAAAGGCAAATTTAAACCAGACGAAAAACAGCTTTTAGACAATTATATCACGCGCGAAGAACTTTGGGCATGTACATCGTGTAATGCATGTACAGAAGCTTGTCCGGTAAGCATCGACCCATTATCAATCATTTTAGACATGCGCCGTTATTTAGTTATGGAGCAATCAGCAGCCCCAGTCGAGCTTAATAACATGATGACCAATATAGAAAACAATGGCGCACCATGGCCATACAATCAAATGGATCGATTAAACTGGAAAAACGAATAAATAAATAATTTGGGCGTTACCCTAAAAAGGGTCGGGCTTTCGGCAGTCGCTTTTTTTGAAAAAACAAAAAAGAGCTCCAACAAATGCCTCAATCCCTAACGCAACACAAATCACGTTAAACAATGAGCGAATTACTAAAAGTACCAACCATGGCAGAATACATGGCTCAAGGAAAACAACCCGAAGTGTTATTTTGGGTAGGCTGTGCAGGTAGTTTTGACGATAGAGCAAAAAAAATAACAAAAGCTTTTGTAAAACTTTTAAACAAAGCTAATGTAGAATTTGCCGTATTAGGAACTGAAGAAAGTTGCACTGGCGATCCAGCAAAACGTTCTGGAAACGAATTTTTATTTCAAATGCAAGCCGTAACAAACATTGAAGTTTTAAACGCTTACGAAGTAAAAAAAATAGTAACTGCTTGTCCACATTGTTTTAATACCATAAAAAATGAATATCCAGAATTAGGTGGGAGTTATGAGGTTATGCATCATACACAGTTTTTAAAAGCATTGCTTGACGAAGGTCGACTAACCATTGAAGGCGGAAAATTTAAAGGCAAGCGCATTACATTTCACGATCCATGTTATTTGGGTCGTGCTAACAATGTTTATGAAGCACCACGCGAACTTATTCAAAAATTAGAAGCAGAATTAGTCGAAATGAAAAACTGCCGTCGCAACGGTTTATGCTGTGGAGCAGGAGGAGCACAAATGTTTAAAGAACCAGAAAAAGGCGATAAAGATGTTAATGTAGAACGTACCGAGCAAGCTTTAGGTGTAAAACCAGAAATTATAGCGGCAGGTTGCCCATTTTGTAATACGATGATGACTGATGGTGTAAAAGCCAAAGAAAAAGAAGCAGACGTTGAAGTTATGGATATAGCTGAACTTATTGCTAATGCCCAAGATTTATAATTGGCACCAAAAAGCTTAAAATATCAAATAGCTTATGGCGTTATAAGTGGTTTTATTTATGCTACTTTTATTGCTATTGTTGATTATTATAAAGACGAAGAATTTAGTCTTAATAAATTTATTATAGGAATGGTTGCTTTTGGAATTGCTATGTTTATAGCAACCAAAATAAGAAATAAGAAAGAAAAATAAATGCTAGTAGAATTTAATACATTACCAGAAGAATCACGTGTTTGGATTTACCAAGCAAACCGTTCGTTTACCGAGCAAGAGATAGAAGATATTCAATCAAGATTAAATATTTTTATTGAAAACTGGACAGCACACGGAAGTGATTTACAAGCAGGCTATGTTATAAAATATAAGCGATTTATTGTATTAGGTTTAAATCAAGATTTGAATAAAGCTACAGGTTGTTCTATTGATGCTTCAGTTCATTTTATTCAACAATTAGAAAAAGATTATAATGTTGATTTAATGGATAAAATGAATGTATCTTACAAGCAAGGTGAATATGTAGCATACAAAACGCTAACCGATTTTAGAAAAATGGCAAAAGACAAAGCGGTTTCTAAAAACACTATTGTATTCAATAA
>NZ_CAXIBN010000224.1:0-4237 GCF_964021735.1 uncultured Wocania sp.
TTTTTTCAATTTAATTTTAAAATCTGTACAATAATGAAAACAAATTTTTTGTTAAAATTAGTAGGTTTTACACTATCAATTCTTACGCTTGTAAGCTTTACAACCGCATCTAAATTAAGCGTTCAAGATGAAACTGTAGTAAATGCAGTATATGATGGACATGAAGATTATGGTTATAATTTTATCGCAAAAAACAAAGATGATGAAGAGTACACCATAACATTTCAAGAGGTAAAAGACGAATTGTTAAAAGAGTTTGATTTAAAATCTGAAACATTAATTGGAAAAAGGTTTAGTATTACCTATAAAACGAGAACAGAAGTAACTAAAGATGATGATGGTTATGAAGATGAAGAGGAAATTAATATTATAATCAAACTTAAAAAAATGTAATGATTTTAAGTTTTTAAAAAGAATTCAGGCTTCCTTTTATGGAAGCCTTTTTTATAAACACTTCCCAAATAAACACACCATAAACAATGGCGTATTCTAAAGCAATAATCCATAGGTTTTCAGATTTATCGGCTTTATCAATATTTATATAAGCTAAATAACTTAGTATAATTACAAAACTCCAAACTAACGGGAATTTATATTTAGTAAAAACTGACAATATTAAAAGTGTAGCAATGTACCATGGATGCACTGTAGTGGTTGTAAAATAATAAAAGGACAACACCAAAAGCATGGCAGTAATAAGTTCTACAGTTGTTTTGTTTCTTCTAAAAAAAGTAATTATTAAGACAAAAAGGATTACTACTATTGGTATTACTTTTCCAATAATAGCAATTTCGTTATACCCCCTAAAAGTATATCCAATTTCTCTAGCGATGTAATACATACTAGCATTAAATTCAAAATTCTGAAACCATAAAGCTACAGTTTGAGTATAGTTGTTTATAAATTCAGAAGAATAAAATGGAGCAAACAATAGCAAAGTTGTAAAGCCTAATATTAGGTAAAATAAAACGCTCTTTTTCCAACCTAGTTTTTGAAATAATAGAGGCAGAAATATTAATGGAATTAATTTAACAGATACAGATAAGGCTAAAATAACTGCCGCAAATTGCCATTTACCAATGTGCAGTAAATATAAACTCCAAACTAAAAAGAAAATCATGACCCCTTCAAAATGAAGGTTTCCAGTAAGCTCAATAATAATAAACGGATTTAAAATATACCAAAAAATATGGTAAGTAGGCATGCTTAGTTTTTCTAATAGTTTTTTGCCAAAAAATAAAGTTCCAAAATCGGCAGTAATAATTAATAGGCGCATAACTACTACCGAACCCAAAATGCTTTTACTAGAGAGCATTGCAGCTATAATAAAACAGAGTTGATTAATGGGCGGGTAGTTGGTGAAATGACTCGCATTTAAAGTCCCCATGCCGTTATATAATTCTTGTGCTTGTGCTACCGGAAATTCACCATTGCTAATAAATGATTCTACAGTAAATAAATAGGGATTAAAACCTTCTAAAATCATGCGACCATCCCAAATAAAGCGATAAAAATCTTGTGACAAATTTGGTATTGCTAAAATAAAAACAGCTCTAAACCCAAATGCTATCCATGTTAAAAGCTTAATGTTTGTTTTTAAAAGTTGTATTAATTTGTAAAACAAAAACCATAACGTACTATATAATATTACTAGTTTTATATAATCGGTACGAACCAAATTATAAGCAAAAGAAAAGTAAAATAATAGAATTACTAACGCTAAAAGTAGTGGGGTTTTGTTTAATTTAAAAAAGGCAGGATTAAAAAACATGTAGTAAATATAATATTAATTGTTTGTCGGTTTTTATATAGAGATACTTACTTGATTTTGTGAGGAAAAATAGATAACTTCGTTAGCCTGTTTAAATAGCAAAGAGTACAATTTATTTCAATTAAAAATTATGGTAAAATTAAAAGCAATTAGAATCTTAGTAACTTTATTTTTGATAATCACTTTTATTGCCTGTTCAGAGCAGAAAAAGAAGCGAGTAATCAACTTTCCAAAAACGGATTTAGCTTTAGAGAACTTAATTCCAAAGCCATTAGAAATAATCCCAACTAATAATGGGTTTGCACTTGATAAATATACAGCTATATATACCTCTAAGAATGCTGAGGGGTTTGAGAATGTTGGAAAATTTTTAGCAAAAAAAATTAAAACAAAAACGGATTTAGATGTACAAGTTAATGTAAATGACTTACCAAATATAGAAACAGTTATTTATATTAACCAATCTGATAGTCTTAATGTTGAAGGAGCAGAAGCCTATGAACTACATATAACTCAAGATTCTATAATCTTAAATTCAAATACTGCAGCAGGTAGTTTTAGAGGTATTCAAACTTTAAGACAAATAATTCCCGAAGCAAGTAATGATACGTTAATTGCTGGTACTAAAATATGGACAATCCCAACAGGAAAAATTATAGACAATCCTCAATTTGAATACCGAGGAAGCATGTTAGATGTAGCACGTCATTTTTTTAGTGTAGAAGATGTTAAAAAATATATTGATATTTTGGCATACTACAAATATAATGTTTTGCATTTGCACCTTACAGACGATCAAGGTTGGCGCCTCGAAATTAAATCATGGCCTAAGCTCACCGAAATAGGTGGGAGTACAGAAGTAGGAGGGGAATCTGGGGGTTTTTATACTCAAGAAGACTATACTGAAATTATAGATTATGCAGCTATGCATCATATTACAGTTATACCAGAATTTGATATGCCAGGACATACCAATGCGGCTTCAGTTTCTTACCCTTTTTTAAATGGAAATGGTAAGAAACTTGAATTATATCAAGGTACAGAAGTTGGTTTTAGTACGTTTGATACACGAAAAGATACTGTTTACACTTTTATTGATGATGTAGTTCGTGAAATAGCAGCTCTTACACCTGGACCATATATTCATATTGGAGGTGACGAGAGTCATGTAACCAAAAAAGAAGATTATATATATTTTATAAATAAAGTAGAGAAAATTGTACAAAAGCATAATAAGCGTATGATAGGTTGGGACGAAATTGCTACTGCAGATGTCGATTCTACCTCTATTTCTCAATTTTGGGCCAGTAAAGAGAATGCTCAAGCAGCTGTAAAGAAAGGAATGAAAATTATTATGTCTCCTGCTAAAAAAGCCTATTTGGATATGAAGTATGATAGTATCTCTAAATATGGATTAACATGGTCAGGGTATATTCCTGTAGATGTAGCATACAATTGGAATCCAGAATCTTATGAAGATATACCACTTAAAAATATTTTAGGGTTAGAAGCACCTCTTTGGTCTGAAACTATTAGCAATATTGAGGAATTAGAATACTTGGCTTTTCCAAGAGCTATTGGTTATTCTGAACTTAGTTGGACAACAAAGGAAAATCGAGATTGGGAGAATTATAAAGTGCGTTTGGCAAATCAAACGCCTTTTCTAGATCGTATGAATATTAAATATTATCCATCAAAACTTATTGACTGGAAGAAAAATGAAAATAAGTACAAGACAATTGACAAGGATTGAAGACTTGATTTAAATAGAAAAGTGAAGCTTCGTTTGATAAACAGATTATTAAATGAAGCTTTTTTTGCGTTAGCGATTGGAGTGGCATCCTTTTTTGAAGCATGAAAAAAAGATATAACGAAAAGTGCGACCCAAAGGGTAACGCTCAATAGAACCTTAAACTTTAGAGGTTAAAGATTTAATAAAAACATAACCAAAGCCTAAAAACAGCATAAGGTGAAATGGGAAAAGACCAAAATCGCCACCTTGGTCGCCAACTATAAATGCACTGTACATACCAAAGGCAAAGTATAACATTAAAAGCCCTTCGAAAATAACGTGTACCGAAACTCTTTTTTTAAGATATTTATTCTTTTTCCAAGCATCTTTAATATTGCCAATATTAAATTTAGGCGTGCGTACAAATTCACTTTTTTTGCCGAAGTGTCCTTCTAATACTGCAATGGAATTATGTAAAGAAAAGCCCATTGCTATGGAGAAAAACACAAAAAACATCCCTATATAATTCATAAAGTTTTTAATACCACCACCGTAAATTTTCCGGTACATAATCCAGTAGCAAATAAAAAATATAACTGTGCTTGCTACAAAGAAACTCATAACAATAAAGTAAGGTTTTAAGTGTTCAAATTCATTCTTTATGTAAAGCATAGGAATACTCAAAATAGCCACTATTAATATGTTTAAAAACATAGTACTGTTTAATAAATGTA
>NZ_CAXIBN010000225.1:0-4224 GCF_964021735.1 uncultured Wocania sp.
ATTGAACATCCAGATATTAAAGCGATTAGTTTTACAGGAGGAACAGTAACTGGCGCACATATTGCAAAAGTAGCAGCACCGATGTTTAAAAAATTATCCTTAGAATTAGGTGGCAAAAACCCAAACATCATTTTTGCAGATTGTGATTATGATGATATGCTAGAAACCACAGTGCGTTCATCATTTGCTAACCAAGGGCAGATTTGTTTATGTGGAAGCCGTATTTTTGTAGAAGCTTCTATTTATGAAAAATTCAAAACTGATTTTGTTAAAAAAGTAAATCAACTCAAAGTTGGACATCCATCTAAGAGTAATACTAATATTGGTGCTTTAGTTTCAAAATCGCATCTTGAAAAAGTAAAAGACTCTATTAACATCGCTAAAGAAGAAAACGGAATTATTTTATGTGGTGGAAATGAAGTTAAAGTTAAAGGTTTTGAAAACGGCTACTATTTAGAACCAACTGTTATTGAAGTAAAAACTGATGAGTGCAGAGTAAATCAAGAAGAAATATTTGGACCAGTGGTAACCATTATGCCTTTTAATACTGAGGATGATGTTTTACAAATGGCAAATAAAGTAAAGTACGGTTTATCAGCAACATTATGGACCAACAATTTAAAACGCACGATGCGCATGAGCAATCAATTGCAGGTTGGAATTGTATGGGTAAATACTTGGATGATGCGTGATTTACGAACACCTTTTGGTGGTGTAAAGGCTTCTGGAGTTGGTCGTGAAGGCGGTTTTGAAGCTTTGCGCTTTTTTACTGAAGCTAAAAATGTTTGTATAAAATACTAGTTCCCACGAAAGTGGAAATCTTATAAAATGAATCAAATTTTTAAATTAAACAAATTCTACCCTAACTAGATATATTATGGATTTAAAACTAAACAATAAAAACGCCTTAGTTTGTGGAAGCACACAAGGCATAGGAAAAGCAACCGCTATGGCATTAGCTGCAGAAGGTGTAAATGTAACCTTAGTAGCTAGAAACAGAGAGAAACTAAAAGCTGTTTTGGCAGAATTACCAGAACACAGAAACCATAGCTATATAGTTGCAGATTTTTCTAACCCAAGAGATTTACAAGAACAAGTCATTAAGTTTATAGAAAGAAATCATGGATTTCACATCGTTATAAATAATACTGGCGGCCCGCGAAGTGGTCCTATTTTAACGGCAGCACTTGAAGAGTTTGATAATGCCTTTATACAACACCTAAAATGCAATCATGTATTAGCGCAATCCACTATTCCGTTTATGAAAGAGTCTGGTTTTGGCAGAATTGTTAATATTATTTCTACTTCTGTTAAAGAACCTATACCAGGTTTAGGTGTTAGTAACACAATAAGAGGAGCAGTTGGTAATTGGAGTAAAACTTTAGCTACCGAAGTAGGTGAATTTGGTATTACCGTAAACAATGTATTACCAGGTTTTACCGAAACTGAGCGTTTAAATGAGATTATTAAAATTAAGGCAGTGCAAGAAGACAAAAGCATTGAAGATATGGCTGAAATAATGAAAAATTACACGCCTGCTAAACGTTTTGCAAAGCCAGAGGAAACAGCAAATGTTATCACTTTTTTAGCTAGTGAAGCTGCAAGTTATGTTAACGGAATTAACGTTCCAGTTGATGGTGGACGTACAAAAAGTCTTTAGTATCAAACTTAATTTGATATCTTATTAATTGAAAAGTAATTATTAACTTTAACGTAAATTCTGCGTGAAGGATTGAAGCGGCATCCTTTTGCTTTTTTTTGCAAAAGATATAGCGGAAAGCCTGACCTGAAAGGGCACGCCCAAAAAACAAAAACATTATGAGTAAAGTATATCCGCCAATAAATTTTAAAGCTTGGATTGATGAGAACAGACATTTATTAAAACCACCTGTGGGCAATAAAGTGGTTTGGAAAGATGGCGATTTTATTGTTATGGTGGTTGGTGGGCCTAACAACAGAAAAGATTATCATTACAACGAAACTCCAGAGTTTTTCTATCAGGTTGAAGGCGATATGGTTTTAAAAATTATTGACAAAGGCACTCCTAAAGACATTCATATTAAGGAGGGTGACATTTTTTTATTGCCTCCAAAAGTACCACACTCTCCGCAACGAGGTGCCAATACAGTAGGGCTCGTGATTGAGTATCCTAGAGAAAAAGGGGTACAAGATGCATTGCTTTGGTTTTGTGAAAATTGTACAACTAAATTATATGAAGAGGATTTTACACTAAATAATATTGAAACAGATATGCCTAAAATTTTTGATAATTATTATAGTGATGAAAACAAGCGTTCTTGCCCTAATTGTGGAGCAGTGATGCAACCACCTAAAAAAGTTAAATTAGAAGATTAATGAAACGGAAACTTCGTATAAACGGGCATTCGCATTTACTTCCTTATCCTGAGCAAATTCCTCAATTTATGAAGGAAAAAGAAATATTCTGGGTAGATGATGAACGCAAACATATGCTGCAAAAAGGATGGAAAAGACCCGTTACACATTCTAGTTTTTTTCTAGATGAAAAGCTAGAATGGATGGACAGGAACAAACTTGATCATGCCGTTGTTTTAAATCTTTCTCAGCTTTATGGTAATGGATTGCGACTAGAAGAAATGAAAAAAGCATTGCGATTTCAGAATGATTTTAATGCAAAAGTACAACACGACAATCCTGAAAAATTCACCTGTGGTTTTGTAGTACATCCTGGTTTTATTCATGGCGCATTATGGGAAATTGAACGTTGTGTGGAGCAATTAAACATGAAGGTTTTATGTTTACCAACGCATTTTATGGATTCTATTGGGCAATGGCGTTCAGTTTTTGACAAAGAAAATGATGATATTTTTGAAATGGCTAACAAATACAAATTAGCGATTGAAATTCACCCTTACGATGGTGATAAAATGATTAATCTAGAAAATACGGCGTGGCGGTTTCACCTTATTTGGATGCTGGCACAATGTGGTGATGCCTATCATTTTTACACTCTAAATGGTATGCAAGAACGTTTTCCTAATATTAGAACCTGTTTTGCTCACGGTGGTCAATTAGCTCAAATGAATTTAGGAAGACGTATTCAAGGATTTGATGGCAGACCAGATTTATTTGAAGGTAAGCACCATCCTAGAAAAGCTGTTGGACATCCAAATATTTATTTTGACACGTTAGTACACGATACGGATTCTTTAAAATTAATGATTGATCGCCAAGGTTCAAATCAAGTTATTATGGGATTAGATGACCCTTATCCGTTAGGCGAAATGGAAAGCGATGCGCAATCTTCGTACCCAGGAAAATTATTAGACTTAGCTATTGATAGAAACATTATTAACCAAAAACAATACGACGATATTTGGGAAGACAATGTACTTCGTTGGGTATTTGGAGATGATGAAATTGCTAAAACTAATCTTATTAATAAAATTCTTTCTTAAATGCATTTTATACCAGAAGACATAGATAACTATGTAGTTGCTCACTCTGAAAATGAACCTAAATTATTACAGCAACTTAATAGAGAAACCTATCAAAAAATATTACAACCACGTATGCTTAGTGGGCATTATCAAGGACGTGTTTTAAGCATGATTTCTAAATTAGTAAATCCAAAAAACATATTAGAAATTGGGACATATACAGGATATTCTGCGTTGTGTTTAGCTGAAGGCATGCAAGTTAACGGAGAACTTCATACTATAGATATAAATGAAGAGTTACAAGATTTTTCTCAAAAATATTTTGATAAATCTGATTATAAAAATCAAATATTTCAGCATTTAGGTAATGCTTTAGAAGTTATACCTGAAGTTGATAAAACTTTTGATTTAGTTTTTATTGATGCCGATAAAGAAAACTACTCCAATTACTTTAATGCTATAATTGATAAGCTAAATACTGGTGGTATTATCTTATCTGATAATGTACTTTGGAGTGGTAAAATTTTAGAAACTACTTTTAAAAAGGATGATACATCTACACCTGCGCTTATTGCGTATAACACACTTTTAAAAAACGATAAACGTGTTGAAACCGTGGTTTTACCAATTAGAGACGGATTAACAATTAGCAGAAAATTGTAAATCAGAATTAATAATATAATGTAAAAGCTTACTTTTTTACTTCCTTATTGTAAGCAATAAAATACAATGATTTTAGCATTAAAATTTTGATTATGTCTATTTTTGGAATAATCTGTAAATACCATGAATTGAAATAGATATT
>NZ_CAXIBN010000226.1:0-4191 GCF_964021735.1 uncultured Wocania sp.
TAATAACTTAGGAATTGTTTTTGATGAGTTAGAACAATTTAATGAATCTATAGAGTATTACAAAAAATCACTTGAAATAAAAAAGAAACTAAAAGGAGACTTTCAAAGAAGCATAGGTTTAACTCTAAATAATATGCTTAAAGTTTATAGACGTTCAGGAGAATATGAGTTAGCTATAGAAAAGTATAATGAAATTTTATCAAATAAGGAATTAATTAATAATCACCCAGATGTTTATGTCTTGGCTTTAGGTAATTATGCAAATACATTATATCTATCTAAGCAAACAGAACAATTGCCTGAATTATATTTAAAAGCCTTAAGAATATGTGATAGTATTAACCTTAGTTATAATTCTATAATAATTCATCAACATTTAGCAGAATATTATAACAATAAGAATAATAAAGATTTAGCTAAATATCATGCTTATAAAGCTAAAAACATTTCGGAGGCTTATAATAATGATGATTTATTAAAATCACTTTTACTGCTTTCAAAAATTGAAAAGGGAGACATTGCTGCCAAGCATTTAAAAAAATATGTTAAGCTTAGTGATAGCCTGCAAAGAAGCGAAAGAGCTAAAAGAGATAAATTTGCAAGAATTCGTTTTGAAACCAACCAAATTGAACAAGAAAATATTAGAATTGCACGAGAGCGTATGTGGCTTTTAATTATTTCTATAACCTTAATTATAACCTCTTTTTTAATTTATTTGGTTGTTAACCAAAGAAATAAAAATAAAGAATTGAAATTTATACAGCAGCAGCAAGAAACTAATGAAGAAATTTATAACCTAATGCTTTCGCAACAAGATAATATTGAAGAAGCAAGAACATTAGAAAAAAAACGTATTTCTGAAGAGTTACACGATGGCGTTTTAGGCCGTTTGTTTGGTACACGCTTAAGTTTGGATAGTTTAAATATGGGTACTAATGCAGATGCTATTAATACGAGAAGCCAATATATTTCTGAGCTTAAAAATATAGAGGATGATATTAGAAAAGTTTCTCACAAATTAAATACCGATTTTGTGTCTGGCTCTGGATTTATAGACATAATAAAAAGCTTGCTAAAAAAGCAAACAAAAGCTTATGGTTTTGATTACGAGTTAAAGCATAATGACGATATTAATTGGGAAGAAGCTTCAAATAAGACTAAAATTCACATTTACAGAATTATACAAGAATCACTACAAAATATTTATAAACACGCTAATGCAACCCTTGTAAAAATTAGCTTTGAAGTAAAAAATAATGTATTTTGCTTAGTTATTAATGATAATGGGTCAGGTTTTATTGTAGATAAAGCTAAAAGAGGTATTGGTTTAAAAAACATTAACTCTAGAGTTGAAGAAATTAAAGGTGATTTAAATATAACCTCAGAAGTAAATAAAGGCACAACTATAACAATAAAAGTTAAAACAGATTAATAATTATAATTGAATGACAGAGTATATTAAAATATTGATGATTGATGACCACCCTATGATTATAGAAGGCTATCAAAACACTTTACTATTTACTAAAAAAGATAACCAAGAATTATCAATTGATATAGCTAATAATTGTGATGAAGCTTTAGTTTTTATGAATAAAGCTGTAAAAAATAACACACCTTATAATGTGTTATTTGTAGATATAAGCTTACCACCATCTACTGATGGATTAATGCAATCTGGAGAGGATTTAGCAGAATATGCGCGCAATATTCTACCAAATGCTAAAATTATAATACTAACTATGTTCAACGAATCTTTTCGTATTCATAATATTATTAAAACTATAGATCCCGAAGGATTTTTAATTAAAAGCGATTTAACATCAAGCGAATTAGCAAGTGCGTTTCAAGCAGTACTTAATAATCCACCTTTTTACAGTGGAACAGTAAACAACCATATAAGAAGAACAATTACTAGTGATATAGTAATCGATGATAAAAACAGAAAAATACTTCACTTATTATCTCAAGGTGTAAAAACAAAAAATCTCGCAGCACATTTAGATATCTCATTAAGTGCTGTCGAAAAAAGAAAAAAACAGCTTAAAGAATTATTTTCTGTTCAAGACGGACAAGACGAAACACTACTAAAAGAAGCTAGAGACAAAGGTTTTGTGTAAGTAAAGTTCTAAGTTTTTAAATTAATAAATATTAATTTTAATTTTTTTGTTTTTTTTTCATTATCAAACCTCTTACTATATCTAAATTCTACATTTTAACCGCAAACTTGTTACGGTTTTTCCGCAGTTCAAAGCAATTTGTTATGCATATATTTGTCTTATCAACACTTCAAATTAATTAATCCCTCAATTTTTTTTGTTGATAATAGCAATTTACAATAACCCTGTGGATGTGAGAGACCCACAGGGTTCTTCTATTTTAATACTTTAGTTTTTCTAAAATGAAAAAAGAGCATTTTTATAATCCCATAAAACGCCAATAAACAATCCTAAATAAATTATTGCTACTATAAACTTAATAAAAGTTGAGGTTAAAAAGCCAATAAAAGAACCAAAAGCTGCCTTAAAAGCCGTTTTAGAATCAGCATTATTTAATAGCTCACCAATAAGTGCACCAACAAAAGGCCCAATAATAATGCCTCCAGGAATAGGAGTAATTAATCCAACTATTAATCCTAATGTCGTGCCAATCATACCAAACTTCGTTCCGCCAAAACGTTTAGTGCCAATGGCAGGTATAATATAATCTAGTACCCATATAAGAATAGCAATAATAAGCGTAATAATTATAAACGATTTATTCATTGGGATAGCATCAGTTAAATGAAGAATTAATAATCCTAACCAACTTGTTAATGGTCCAGGTAATACAGGTAAAAAGCTGCCAATAATTCCTAAAAGAATAAATAAAGAAGAAATTATAACTAAAATTATATCCATAAAAGTGTTAAAATGTTTATTGGTATGACGTTAAATTATACAAGTTGTTACATTTTTAAACTAAAAAATTAGTTCAAACTAATTTTTTAGTTATATTTGTTTAACTAAAAGCTTAGTTGAATAAAAATATTTTAAAAAATGAAGTTACTTACTAAAGCAGAGGAGGATATAATGCAAATACTTTGGCAGCTTAAAAAAGCCAATGTAAAAGCTATAATAGAAGAGTTTCCAGAGCCAAAACCTGCTTACAATACTGTATCTACAATTGTTAGAATTTTAGAGAGCAAAGGTTTTGTAGATTACGAAAAGCAGGGGAAAGGACATTTGTATTTTCCGTTGATTCCCCAACAAGAATACAGTAATCAATCCATAAATAAATTAGTAGACAATTACTTTCAAGGCTCTTTTAAAAGCATGGTGTCTTTCTTTATGAAAAAGAATGATATTAGTTTAAACGAACTAGAATCGGTTTTAAAAGAAATCAATAAAAAAGATAAAAAATGATACATTATATATTACAAACTATAGCGTTTCAACTTGTCTTTCTATTGGCATACGATGTGTTTTTAAAAAAAGAAACGTTTTTTAAATGGAACAGATTGTACCTTTTAGTAACTGCCATTCTATCTTTAATGTTACCATTTATAAAAGTAGAAAGTTTTAAAAAAGTAGTGCCACAAAACTATGTTATATCGTTACCCGAAGTTATTTTAGGGCAATCTTCAGTAAATCCAAATAACCCAATTATTTTAAATGCAGTTGTATTAAAGCAAAATTCCATGTCATTTTGGGAGGTTACATTCTATATAGGTTTGTGTATAGCGTTTTGTTTGTTTCTGTATAAAGTGTTTAAAATTTTTGTGTTAGTTATTAAAAACCCAAAACAATCTATTGGTAACATTGTACTGGTTGAATTATTAAATAGTAATGCTGCATTTTCGTTTTTTCATTATATTTTTTTAGGTGAGCACATTAAAGCAGAAGATAAAGAAACTATTTTGAAACATGAGCTTATTCATACAAAACAAAAACACACTTTAGATTTATTATTTTTTGAGTTGTTGCGTATTGTTTTCTGGTTCAATCCATTTGTATATATGTATCAAAACAGAATGGCAACACTGCACGAATTTATTGCTGATGCTAATGCAGTTAAGCATCAAGATAAAAATGAATACTATCAAAACCTTTTAGAACAAGTTTTCGAAACCAAAAAAATATCATTCATCAATACATTTTTTAAACAATCATTAATCAAAAAACGAATCGTTATGTTATCAAAAACAAAGTC
>NZ_CAXIBN010000227.1:0-4149 GCF_964021735.1 uncultured Wocania sp.
ACAACTAACAACTAACAACTAACAACTAACAACTAACAACTAACAACTAACAAAACTAAAAACTCCAACCTTTATAACTGCTAGAAGCTTCTAATTTATTTTCAATAGCATCATCTAATTCTGGGAAAAAATCAATCCCTGTTAGTTTTTCAATAGTATCTACAGATACTACAAATTCATATAATGGTTTGTTAGAATCTTTATGAGGCATTAAAAAAGCAATCATTTTTGTTTTGCCTGTATTATTGTCAATTAATACTTTATAAAACTGATTAGGTACCGAAACTGCTTCATCTCCAATGGTTTTCATTTTACCATCTAAAACACCTCCCGTAACAATAAAAACACCATCATATTTATTTGCCCAATACCGTACTTTTTGTTCTAGTTTATTCCAAATACCAGAATTAAAATCGTGTTTTTGTGGACTTATATTACTGGTTAAAAAGGTTTCATCATGTGCAGATTTATTGTATCGCCTATCTCCTGCAGGGCATAAATGTCCGCGATCGTAACCCGAGTTTTTATAATTGCGCCAATTGGCTGCTCCAGTTTTTACCGCATTATCAATCTCGAAATATGGACGCTTAAAATTGGTGTTTGATAGATGTGATTTCTTCAATTCGTATGCAACCCATTCTGCTTGCTCATGAGACTCACTATAAGATAAGGAATACCCTTCGTGATGAATTATTTGACCTGTTGTGCTAGTTGGTAAAAAATATTCGTTAGTATCATTCTTAGTTGATTCACCCTCAAAAACAACTTCAGCTTTTTCTTCTTCATTTAAAAAATACTCATATCCGTAAACTCCAAAAATGATTAAAACTGCGACGATTGAATATAGTGTACGTTTACTCAAAACTAATCTAAAACAAATTCTAATGGTTCGCCAATAGCACCGCTGGGAAAACTAATACCTAGCAAAGCAGACATAGTTGGTGCAACGTCTGTAATTTCCGTTTTTTGTAGTGTTTGCCCATGCTTAATGCCTTTTCCAAAAAACAATAAAGGCACATGGGTATCGTAATTTAAGCCACTACCATGTGTTGAACCTGTTTTATGATAGGAGATAAAAGCAGGGTCTGGAACTATAATAACATCGCCCGAGCGTTTTTGGTTATATCCTTTTTGTAATAATGCTTCAATGCCACGGGTAAATTCTGTAGTATGCATTGTGGTAGCAGAATATACTTTATCTACATGCTCATAATTAATAAGTTCGTTTACAATAGCATCCTGCACATCATTTAATTCTAACCCCAATGCTTTAATCTTTTCTCGGTTTAAAAATATTTGATTGTTACTTACATTCTCAACTAAATCTGACGCTTTAAACGTTTGTTCCATAAACAAACCAAACTGCTTTTTTGTTTTAGCATTATCTAAATAACCAGAAGGAATTTTAACCGATTGTAAATATGCAGGCACATTAACAGCAGCGTGGTCTGCCGTTAAAAACACAGTATAATTACCACGACCAACTTCTTTATCTAAAGCATTAAATAAACGTTCTAAATCTTTATCTAAACGAATATAAGTGTCTTCAATTTCTTTAGAGTTTACCCCAAAATTATGACCCACATAATCGGTACTAGAAAAACTTATTGCTAACACATCGGTTATATCGTCTTTACCCAAAGCTTCGCCTTTTAAAGCAGCTAGGGCAAAATCGGCAGTTAAACTATTACCATAGGCTGTAGATTTCAGTAAATCGTATCCACCATTTGCATCTTTTAAAACATCTAATTGATAAGGAAATGTTGCTGTTTCTTTTCCTTTATAGCCTCCTTCAAAAGTGTTCAAATCGCTACCACTCTCTGTATAAGTATTAATATCGTAAAGTGTATTCCATGTTTTTAAATATTTAGAAACAGAATGTTCAGTATTAAAATCCTTTACCCATTTTGGCAACTCATTCATATAAAACGTACTAGAAATCCATTTACCTTCATCTTTTCCATGAAACCAATATGCAGCATTCGCCGTGTGGCCAGCAGGCAAAATAGCTCCTCTATCTTTAATTGAAATACCTATTGTTTTACCACGCATTTGCGTGAACAATCTATTCTCGTCTGTAAATGTTGTGGTTTTCATTCTATGCGGAGACATTTTCCCTGAGCTTGCCGAAGTTCCAACAGATTGCACAGCATTATCGCCAGCACAATACACGCTTTTTTTATCTTCTTTATCGTACCAATTATTACTTATAATACCATGATATCTAGGTGTTGTACCTGTATAAACCGACGCGTGTCCAGGACCTGTATATGTTGGAATGTAATTAAAATGATTATTTTTACAATTAAACCCTTCGTTTATCATACGTTTAAATCCACCGTAGCCAAACTTACTTTCAAAACGTGTTAAATAATCATAACGCATTTGATCAACTATAATTCCAACTACCAATTTAGGTTTAGAATTAGTCGTTTCTACTTGTGCTCTTGTGTTTTTTACTTGTGGTCTTTGTGCCAATGAAAAGTTGCATAAAAAAAGAATTAAAAAAAAGGTGATTACGTTTTTTAACATGATTATCAAAATTATACCTCAAAAATACATGTTTTAAAATATGATATTTTAAAATTAAGGTTAAATTCTATAACTTTTTTTACTTTAGCACTAACAAATTTTTATATGGCTTACCTTCATAATATTGGATCTTATTTTTTAATGATTGCAGAAATGTTTCGCAAACCCACCAAGTGGAGTGTTATGAAGCAACTTATATTAAAAGATATTGATGACCTAATTATTGGTTCTCTTGGTATTATTGCTTTTATATCGTTTTTTGTTGGCGGCGTTATAACCATACAAACAGCGTTAAATATAGACAACCCATTAATACCTAAATACCTTGTAGGTTTTGCTACTAGACAATCTGTTGTTCTAGAGTTCGCACCAACATTTACCTCTATTATTATGGCTGGTAAAGTAGGTTCGTTTATAACATCAAGTATAGGCACAATGCGTGTTACAGAACAAATTGATGCTTTAGAAGTTATGGGAATAAACTCTTTAAATTATCTTGTTTTCCCTAAAACTATAGCATTAATGCTATATCCTTTTGCCATTGCTATTGGTATGTTTTTAGGTATTTTAGGTGGTATGGCTGCCTGTGTTTATGGAGGCTATTCAACTTTAGCAGATTACATTGTAGGTATACAAACCGACTTTGAAGTGTTCCATATTATTTACTCTTTTATAAAAACTTTTATATTCGCTATTGTATTAGCAACCATCCCATCGTTTCATGGTTATTATATGAAAGGTGGCGCACTAGAAGTTGGAAAAGCAAGTACAACCTCTTTTGTATGGACTGCGGTAGTTATTATTTTATTGAATTATATATTAACTGATATGATGCTAGGACAATGATAGAGGTGAAAAATTTACATAAATCGTTTAGTGGCGTTGAAGTTTTAAAAGGTATTAGCACGTCTTTTGAAAAAGGTAAAACCAATCTTATTATTGGACAAAGCGGTTCTGGCAAAACTGTTTTTTTAAAATGTTTATTAGGCTTATTTGAATACGAAGAAGGCTCAATAGCTTATGATGGAAAAATATTTTCGCAATTAACCGAAGATGAAAAACGTAATTTACGAGCCGAAATTGGCATGGTTTTTCAAGGTAGTGCTTTGTTTGATTCTATGACGATTGCACAAAATGTTATGTTTCCGTTACAAATGTTTACCAACCAAAGCAAAAGCGAAATGGAAGATCGTGTAGACTTTGTTTTAAAACGTGTAAATCTTGATGATGCGCATGGAAAAATGCCAAGTGAAGCATCTGGCGGAATGCAAAAACGAGTAGCTATTGCACGAGCCATTGTAAATAATCCTAAATACTTATTTTGCGATGAACCAAATTCTGGATTAGACCCCAAAACGGCGATTGTTATTGATAATTTAATTCAGGAAATTACAGACGAATATCAAATAACTACGGTAATTAATTCGCACGATATGAATTCGGTAATGGAAATTGGTGAAAAAATTGTGTTCTTAAAAGATGGTTTAAAAGCATGGGAAGGTTCTAAAGAAACAATTTTTAAAACCGATAACAAAGTGGTAACAGACTTTGTTTATTCTTCAGAGTTGTTTAAAAAAGTACGTAGAATGTATATTGAGGAGAATCAGTGATTAATTA
>NZ_CAXIBN010000228.1:0-4100 GCF_964021735.1 uncultured Wocania sp.
ACAAAAAAAGGCAAGCTACCTACATCACACCGCTACGACCATTTACCTTTGCTGCGTTCCCGCCCTGGAGGATTCAACAGGAGCTGGTTGTGTAGGACTTGCCGAGTGCAAAGATACAACCTTTTAAAATTTCCACAATAATTTTTTAAACTGTTTTTAAATAAATATCTTGCTCAAAATTTTTAGTACAAAATGAATACATTCAAAGCTCTCACAATCATTTTTTTAAGTTTATTTATCACTTCTTGTGGCTCAAATTCTGGTCAGAAAAAAAGTGATTTCTCTATTAAAACGAATACTGAAAAAGGCAATATCTTTATATCTGAAACTTTAAATCTTTCTTTAGAAAACAAAAGAAATCACACTATAGATTCTGTTTTATACACTTTAAACGGAAAAAAAATTAGCGAAAGCTTCGCATTACATAATCATAAATTAGGAAAACACACTGTTGAAGCTATTGTTTATTTTAATAATGAGAAACAAACTGCAAATACAAGTATTACTATTTTAAATAACGAAGCACCTAAAGTTTATAAGTTTAATATTATTAATGAATATCCGCACGATATAACGTCTTACACTCAAGGTATTGAATTTTTTAATGATACTATTTACGAAAGTACTGGCCAGTACAAAGAGTCGAAACTTAGAAAGCTTGATTATAAAACTGGTGAGGTTGTAAAAAACATAAATTTAGCTGATGAATATTTTGGTGAAGGCGTAACAATTTTAAATAATAAAATTTACCAACTCACATGGCAAGAAGGCATTGGCTTTGTTTATGATGTAAACACCTTTGATAAATTAAGTAGTTTTAAATATGGTAATAGTAAAGAAGGTTGGGGACTGTGTAATGATGCTAATACGATTTATAAAAGTGATGGCACCGAAAAAATATGGCTTTTAAACCCAGAAACTTTGATTGAACAAAATTATATTCAAGTGTTTACCAATAAAGGTAAAATTGGACGTATTAATGAATTGGAATGGATAAATGGGCAGATTTATGCTAATATATACCAAAGAGATGGTGTTGCGGTTATAAACCCAAAAAACGGTGCTGTTATTGCTGTTATCGATTTTTCTCCTTTGAAGAAAAAAGTAACCCAACACGAAAAATTAGATGTTTTAAATGGTATTGCTTACAACCCAAAAACTAAAACCATATTTGTAACTGGTAAACGTTGGGATAAATTGTTTGAGGTTGAAATTATTGAAAAATAATTATTATAAATTCGTAATAAACAAAAGCACACCTAACTAACAGATGCGCTTTTGTATATCATTCTATATTTTAGAGCTTAAAATCTAACCGATATTTTTCCTCTTAAAAAGAAAGGGCTTCCTGGTGTAAAATGAATTTCTTCAACAGCATCTGGTTCGTTAAATAATCTACTTTCTGTTGCAAATTGAGTTTCGTTCCATTCGCTATCAAACAAATTTTCAACTATTAAACCAAATGTCCAGTTTTTATGATTATAATTCACATTCAAATCTGTTATAAAATATCCTTCAGCTACAATAGAATTATCTTCGTTTGCTGGTCGATCTTTAATATACCTATAACTTAATCCGCCCGAAAAATTGTTTAAGTCTCTAAAGCTTAAACTACCTGAGGATGTTAAATCTGGCGCAAGAGGAATGTAATTTTGTCCACTTAGATCTTCGCTACTTCTTGCATAAGTATAATTAACATCGGTATTAAAAAATAACCAGTCTGCTAATTGATATCGTAAACCAAAATCAAAGCCATAACGTTTAGTTTTTCCGCTAGGTTCAACAATACCTGCATCGCCAACATAAACAAATTCTTGCTGTAAAAACAAACTCCATAACGCTGCATTAATTACCAATCGGTCTATAGGTTTCATTATTACACCAAGATCAGTCCCATAAGCAGTTGGTAATACTTTCTTGCCGTTATTTGCCGTAACAACTCTTGTATCGTTTGAATGATAGCCTAACCCCGTTTTTACAAACCATTGCAATTTTGGTGATGCTGCATAAATTATATTCAGTTTTGGACTTACCAATACTTTGTTTTCGCTTTTATTATCATAAGTTGTAGTTAGTAAATTTTCATAATCAAAATTAAAATAATCTAAACGTAAACCTGGATTGAACGTCCATTTATTCTTTTTGTATGTCAAATTTGCGAAAGCAAACCCATTTAACTCATCAATGTTACCAAAAGCTAATCTTTCTAAAATAGTTTGCCTATTTAAAGTTCTTGATAACTGGACATCATTTACATCGTCGTATCTAAAACCAACACCTAATTCGTATTTTAACTGCGCATCGTGATCTTCAAGATGAAACGAGTGTTCGTAAGTTGTTTTTGCTCCAATAATTGTTCTATCTTCTTTTTGATGAATTTGATCGCCATTTACAGGATCTTCTAAAAAGAACGTAAAGTTTGAAAATAATTCGAAATCGTATTTTGAAAGGTAAGCCGATGATTTTATTGTAGAATGTTCATCCAATTGCTTATTATGGTTTATCCAAAAGTTACTTCTACTGGTATTACCACCTTCAGTATCATCAATTGCTCCAAAACGGCCTATTAGTCCACTTTCAACTGCACGAACAGGTATTTGCCCCGAGGCATCCCATTTGCTTTGAAAATGTGAAATAGCCATATTAAATTCTTGATCCTCGTAGTTATTAAAATTATATCGACCCATAATATTAATACGATTAAAGTTTTGTGGAGATTCAAAAACACCATCAGATAACATAAGCTCAGATGCAATGTATGCTTTACTCTTATCTTCGTCTACAATTTTTAGCATACTTAATGCTCTTAACGTATTAAATTGACCAGCTTCAACCGAAACAATATTATTATCAATTGTTTTTTTTGTATTAATATCTACATAACCAGCAGTGTTAAAATTGCCTTTATCTGCATAATACGCACCTTTTGCAAAATCAATATTGTTAATGGTTTCTGGTATAATAAAGTGCATATCGGCATAACCTTGACCGTGTGCATGAGACACCATATTAACTGGCATACCATCAACATCTATAGCAATGTCTGTTCCGTGGTCAATATCAAAACCTCTTAAAAATATTTGTTCTGCCTTACCGCCGCCTGCATGTTGCCCTATGATTAACCCAGGTATTTTTCTAAGAATTTCCTGCGATGATTTTACTGGACTTGTTTTTAAATCGACATTAACAAAATTACTTAATACGTTTACTTTTGAAACGATTAATACTTGATCTAAAGACGCTGAAGATATTTTTAAAACAATATTAATTTCGCTATCTAAGTGTTTTTCTACGATTACAAGTTCTTGATTTTCGTAACCTAGCTGGTAAAAGTAAATAATGTCGTTTACCGAAATATCATCTAATTCAAAATACCCAGAAACATTAGTATACGTATAGGCGCCAGTAGTTTTATTATAAACACCAACACCTTGCAATGGCTTATTATTATCTTCTGAAATAATAATACCACTTAATTCGTGAGCTTTTACACTGCTAAAAACAGCTAAAAGCATATATAAAAGTATATGTTTTTTCATTTTTTCTAATTTTATAATCATACACTACCCAAGTAAATATCTTAAGCAAAATATATGAGCAATTTTTATTGATATAGTATAAATTGAGTTGAAAACAGCAGTTATCTCAATTACAAAATTTGTAATTGATTTTATTAAGACAGCTGTATGTTTAGCTGTTTTGGAGGTATCTTTATTTTTATATAAAAAAGATCTTTTACTTTTTCTTTATAGGAATCTATAACTAGTAATAGTTTTTTTGAAATTAATTTTGAAGCTTTAAATTTATATGAATAAAAATGTTTGTCTATTTTATTATCAACTTTATTAGGTTTATTGGCTTCGTTAGTGTTAGTATTTGCTTCAGCTAAATTATTTAATAAATCTAGTATTTTATGCTCGTGATATGTAATAGTTGATGCTGTAAGATTATAATTAATATTTACATTTTGATTGTGTGATATTATAGTATTGGGCATTTCTAAAAAGTGTGAAATACTATGCAACGTGCTTCTAACCTCTTTGTGTATGGGCATAAGTAAATATATCATGCTTATCACAATAGCAGCAAATTTTATTATA
>NZ_CAXIBN010000229.1:0-4091 GCF_964021735.1 uncultured Wocania sp.
ACAATTTAAACCACCATATTTAGATCAACTCAAGAAAATTAGGTTCAACTAAATTTTTAATCAAATTCTATAACCTTATTCCAATTCCAAATTCTACAGCTTCCGCTTTTGCGCCGTGTGATTTTAAGGTTAAAGCTCCAAACCATTTATCATTAAAATAGCGTTTTAAACCAACCCTAAAATACGTTCTACCTTCAAAATCAAATGGATAATATACATAATATCCTAATTGAGATATTAAAGAGGTTTTGTTAATAAATAACTCATGCCCTACAAAAACACCAATACGTTTATAATCTTCGTCTCCAGCAATTTGCTCTTCTGGAAATGCAACACTTTTATAATATATAAGTTCCTTTAAGAATTTAGAAAAGAACACATCTGCTCCAAACTGTAAGGCATTTTTTTGGCTAATTCTTTTATCTGCATAAGCAGATACAATATAAAATGGAAATTGACCACTGCCAACAATATCACTTTCATTAATACCACTTCTAAACGCTATATTATATTTTACGGGCTGCGTAAATTTTTCTTTATTAGTATTAGACAATACAATAACAAACTCGGGTTCTTCATCATCTAAATTATAAGTTACCCCTAGATTAAAAGTAACCGAGTTAATACTAGTATTTGGTGCTTTTACATTCGCATTAGAATAATGAATTAAAGAAAAACCAGCTTGTAACCCAAACCTATCAATAATACGTTCTTTTTTATAATTGAGCATCACATACGTACTACTCATTAGTTTAGAGCCAAAAGCAATGTTCCTAAAATTATCTTCTTTATGATATGGGTTAGTGGTAAAAGCTAGACCTTGACCAATACGTAACATAATATTCCGCTTTAAAAAATAAAAATTATAATGCGCATACAACGACGAGACATCTCCTAAAACATCATTTTTTAAATTTTGGTAGGCAAACGACACCCCATAATCTGGATAATTATAACGCTGTTCCCAATCATTAAAACCGTACGTTTTTTTGTTCCAACTTAAAATATAACCCTCGGGATGTCCTTTAATTAAGTGAAGAATATCGTTATTATGTAACGCAATATTTCCGTTAAAGTAATTAATATCTAAATACGACAATGTATACTTTCTGTCTTGAGAAAACAACATACAACTTACTGCACAACATATACAAGTAAAAAATAATCTCATTAACAGTTTTGCTTATAAAGCAAAAGTAACAGAATAATTAAAACAATGCAGACGCAATCGCTTTTATATTATCACTTTTTCCCATAGAGTAATAATGTAGCACAGGAACACCAGCATTTAATAACTCTTTAGATTGTTGTATACACCATTCTACACCCACTTGACGTACTTGTTTGTTGTCTGCACATTTATCAACCTCAGCAATTAAAGTTTCTGGTAAGTCAATTTTAAAAACCTGAGGTAATAATTGTAAATGACGTTTTACTGCCAAAGGTTTTATTCCAGGAATAATAGGCACATTAATACCTTCTTTTTTTGCTGCATCAACAAACTCAAAATATTTTTTATTATCAAAAAACATTTGTGTGACCACATAATCTGCCCCAGCATCAACCTTTTCTTTTAAGCGTTTTAAATCGCTTTTCATTGATGGAGCTTCTAAATGTTTTTCGGGATAACCTGCAACACCAATACAAAAATCGGCTTTATCATCAACATGTAAAGTACCATGTAAATACTTACCAGAATTTAAATTCTGTATTTGATGTACCAATTGCGTTGCATAGGAATGACCGCCTTTTGTTGCTTTAAAATATTGCTCACCTTTCATGGCATCACCACGTAAAGCCATCACATTATTAATCCCTAAATAATGACAATCAACCAATAAATACTCCGTTTCTTCTTTTGTAAAACCACCACACAACACATGCGGTACCGTATCTACATTATATTTATGTTTAATAGCTGCACAAATACCTAAAGTACCAGGACGCATCCTTGTAATCTTTCTATCGAACAAACCTTCTTTTTCAATATAAATAAACTCTTCTCTAGAAGTTGTTACATCAATAAACGGCGGATTAAACTCCATTAAAGGGTCAATGTTATTATACAACTCTTGAATATTATTTCCCTTTTTTGGTGGAATAATTTCGAACGAAAACAATGTTTTTCCGTTTGCTTTTTTTATGTGTTCTGTTACTTTCATAAGCCTCCCCAACCCCTCCAAAAGAGGGGTTTAAATTAGTTTTATATTTTAATATTCTTTATTTTCATTTGTATTCCTCCCCTTTGGGGAGGTTAGGTGGGGCTATCTACTCCGACAAATTTGGATGCAACCACTTTCTAGCCTTTTCTTTGGTTATTCCTTTTCTTGCTGCATAGTCAGTTACTTGGTCGTCTGTAATTTTTCCTAAACCAAAATATTTTGCTTCTGGGTTGGCAAAATAATAACCCGATACTGCTGCAGCTGGCCACATTGCTAAACTTTCGGTTAGCTTTACACCAATTAGCTTTTCTACATCTAACAATTCCCAAATAGTTTCTTTTTCTAAATGATCTGGACATGCGGGATAACCTGGTGCTGGACGAATGCCTTTGTAATTTTCTTTTATTAAATCGTTGTTAGTTAAATCTTCGTCCACAGCATATCCCCAATGTTTGGTTCTAATCTGTTTATGTAAATATTCTGCGAAAGCTTCTGCAAATCGATCAGCAATGGCTTGTGCCATAATTGCATTATAATCATCCTCCTTTTTTCTGTAACTATCGGCTAATTCTTGCGCACCAAAAATACCAACGCAAAATGCTCCCATATAATCCGTTTTACCAGTTTCTTTTGGTGCAATAAAATCTGCTAATGCATGATTAGGAATCCCTTCGCGCTTTTTTAATTGTTGACGCAGCGTTCTAAAAACAGCTACTTCCTCTCCTTTTTTCTGAACAGAAATATCATCATCATGTATTGTGTTTGCTTCAAACAATCCAAAAACCGCTTTAGGTTTTAAAAGTTGTTTTGCAACAATTTCTTTTATCATTAGTTGCGCTTCTTCATACATGATTGTAGCTTGCTCACCAACAACTTTATCAGTTAAAATATCGGGGAATTTACCATGCAAATCCCAACTTCTAAAAAACGGGCTCCAATCTATAAACGGCACCAATTCTTTTAAACTTAGTTGTTTTAAAATCTGAACACCTAATTCCTTAGGTTTTACAATTTCAGAAGTTTCCCAATCAATTTTATATTTTCTATTTCTAGCCTCTTCAATTGAAATATATGATTTCTCTTTCCCTCGTTTTAGAAATTTAGTTCGAAATTCATCATAATCAGCTTTCATTTTAGCGACATACTCATGCGATGATTTCTTATTCAATAAATCACCAACAACGGTTACCGCTCTTGAGGCATCATTTACATGAACCACAGCATTTTTATACTGCGTATCAATCTTAACCGCTGTATGCGCTTTTGATGTTGTAGCACCTCCAATTAATAATGGCAATTCAAAATTCTGACGTTGCATTTCTTTTGCTAAATAAACCATTTCATCAAGTGATGGTGTAATTAATCCAGATAACCCAATAGCATCAACACGTTCTTTTATAGCCGTTTCAATAATTTTTTCGGGCGGTACCATAACACCTAAATCCACTATTTCGTAGTTATTACAAGCCAATACCACGCTCACAATATTTTTACCAATATCGTGTACGTCACCTTTTACAGTTGCCATTAATATTTTACCAACGGGTTCTTGCTTATCTGTTTTAGTTGCTTCAATAAATGGATTTAGATAGGCCACTGCCTTTTTCATTACCCGAGCCGATTTTACCACCTGTGGCAAGAACATTTTTCCTGCTCCAAATAAATCGCCTACTACATTCATTCCAATCATTAGATGCCCTTCAATGACTTCAATCGGTTTTTCGGCCTCCTGTCTTGCTTGCTCTATATCTTCAATAATAAAAGCATCGATACCTTTTACTAAAGCATGTGTAATTCTATCTTGTAATGGATTTCCCCTCCAAGTTAAATCTGCTCCTGCTTCTTTTTTTGAGCCTTTTACAGTTTCTGCAAAATCTAATAATCGTTCGGTAGCATCATCTCTTCGGTCTAAAATAACATCTTCAACAT
>NZ_CAXIBN010000230.1:0-4039 GCF_964021735.1 uncultured Wocania sp.
GTGGCAACAATATTAATTATAAAGTCACGTAATTCTTTGGCAAGTTGCCGTAAATCTTTTTGTTTTAAAAGACGAAGTTCTTTTGGGGAGTTTATGGTGTTTAAAAAGTTGTTCATTAAGATACAAATGTAGTATTTGAAAATGATACCATTATCATTTGAAATCGTATTTTTGTTTTTATGCTAGAACCCTTCGATGATACTTATTTTATGAAAAAAGCACTTCAGGAAGCTGAAGTAGCTTTTGAAAAAGGCGAAATTCCTGTGGGCGCAGTCATTGTTATTGATAATAAAATTATTGCTCGCGGACACAATTTAACCGAAACGTTAACCGATGTTACTGCGCATGCCGAAATGCAGGCCATTACCGCAGCAGCTAATTTTTTAGGAGGCAAATATCTTAAAAATTGTACGTTGTATGTTACTTTAGAACCTTGCCAAATGTGTGCGGGTGCTTTGTACTGGAGTCAGATTTCTAATATTGTTTATGGCACTAGAGATAAAGAACGTGGTTGTATTAATTTGAAAACTAAGTTGCACCCTAAAACAATTATTAAAGGCGATGTTTTAGCTGATGAAGCTTCTGAGATTTTAAAACGGTTTTTTATTGAAAAACGGAATTTGAATTGATTTTCGTCACCTTAAACTTGTTTCAGGGGGTCGCATTATATGTGTTCTGTGATTCTGAAACAAGTTCAGAATGACGTACATACCGCATTAGGGATTGAACGGCATGTTTGAGCTCCTCGTAGAGAGCGAGTAGTGAAAGCCCGACCCTTGCGGTAATGCCCAAATTATTTGCGTTTATCGCCTTCGCGCTTGCGCATTTTATCCAAATTTTCTTTGGTAAGCATATAGTCTTGTACATTTTTGTCTTTCCAACGGTAATAAGAAAATAATGGAAACACGATAAAAAATAAGCCCATTACGCCAAAGCCAATACATTTTTGTGAGTATATGGAGTCTATAAAAAATCCAGCTAAAATGCTTCCAAAGGCTGCTAAAAACAAGATTAGAATAAGATATTTCATAAGTATATTGCGTTTGAATGCGATAATTAATAACCTCTGGGGTTTATTTAGTAAAATTAATTAATTGCTGTCTGTAAGCAGTTAATAGTTTTGATTTTGAAATATAACCATAATATTTTCCGTCTTTAACTACGGGTAAATTCCATGCACCGCTTGTTTTAAATTTAGTCATAATATCGTTCATAGAATCATCATTATAATCAATAATACCAGCATCGGCATGCATGAGACTCGATGCGTCAACTGTATCGTATAAATCTGTATCAAACATAATATGTCTTACATCATCTAATCGAATAACGCCTAAAAATTCATGATTATCGTTTACTACAGGAAAATGATTTCGTGAGGATTTTGCAACGGCTGTTTTTAATATATCGCCTAATTTCATGTCAGGTTTTAAAATAATAAAATTGGTTTCTATTACTTTATCAATATCTAAAACCATTAAAACGTTTTGGTCTTTATCATGCGTCATAAGCTCACCGCGCTCTGCAAGTTTTAATGTGTAAATAGAGTGTGATACATAATATTTTGTAATGGCAAATGATGTGGCTGCCACAATCATTAAAGGCACAAATAGTTCGTAGCCACCTGTAATTTCGGCAATTAGAAAGATAGCAGTTAATGGCGCGTGTAATACTCCTGCCATTAATCCTGTCATTCCTATTAAGGTGAAATTGGATTCTGATACATGAAAATCTAGTCCAATATTATTAATAATTTTTGCGAAGGCATTACCCAAAACACTACCCATTACTAGTGTGGGAATAAATACGCCACCTACACCGCCAGCACCAAAGGTAGTAGTCATAGCTATGGCTTTAAATACACCAATACCTAGTAATAATGCAATAACAATCCAGATGTTAGATAAATCTAAATTAAAAGGTGTTGTTCCTATCGCAGTTATGTGGTCGCCTTTTAAAAGATTATTCATAATACCATAGCCTTCACCATAAAGCGGTGGAATAAAATAGAGCATGGTTCCTATTGCTAATCCGCCAATAAGTAACCTTAATGCACGACTTTCAAATTGTTTAAAAAAATTAGTTATAGCAAAAAATACTTTTGAGAAATAGACTGAAGCAAGTGCTGTTACCAAACCTAAAAGTGCATAGAACCCTATGTGGTTAACTTCAAAAGTATCTGTTAATTCAAAACGAAGTAAAACATCAGTTCCTAAAAACATATAAGATGTTACTACGGCAGAAACTGAGGCTAATAATAATGGTACTAATGATGTAAATGCAATGTCTAAACTAAAAATTTCTATAGCAAAAATGATGGCAGCGATTGGTGCTTTAAACATAGACGCCATTGCACCGGCAGCAGCACATCCAATTAAAAGCATTCTAGTTTTTGTATTCATATGAAATAACCGCGCTGCATTTGAGCCTAAAGCAGAACCTACACTTACTGCAGGGCCTTGTAAACCTACAGAACCACCAAAACCTGCTGTTAATGGTGCTGTAATTAAAGCGGCGTAAATATTATATCTAGGAATAATGCCGTTTAATTTAGAAATGGCATATAAGGTTGAAGAAATACCATGCCCAATATGTTTTTTTAACCAGATTTGTTTTATAATGTAAACTAGCAATAAACCAATCATTGGAAAAACGAAGTACAATGAATTTTGGTAATTATTAAAAAAATCTAACTCAAAAAGAAGCCTAATATAGTGTGTTAAGTTTTTAAGTGTTACGGTGCCAATACCCGCTAAAAACCCAACCAAAATACTTAGTATGTAAACAAATTGACGCTCGGAAATATGTTTGTATTTCCAGATTAAGAATTTGCGCAATAGACTTTTGGTACTAACAGACATTTTATAAAACTACTAAAAAAATCCTGCAATTTGCAGGATTTTAATGGTTTATGATTTTAAATTAAGTTTTAAGCTTAATTCTTTAAGTTGTTCGTCATCAATTGGCGCAGGCGCATCTATCATTACATCACGTCCAGAATTATTTTTAGGGAAGGCGATAAAATCTCTTATCGTTTCTTGTCCGCCTAAAATGGCAACCAATCTATCTAAACCAAAGGCTAAACCACCGTGTGGTGGCGCACCATATTCAAACGCATCCATTAAAAATCCAAATTGCGCTTTAGCTTCTTTTTCAGAAAAACCTAAATGCTTTAGCATTATGGCTTGTGTTTCTTTATCGTGAATTCTTATTGAACCTCCGCCTATTTCATTGCCGTTTAAAACCAAATCGTAAGCATTGGCTTTTACTTCGCCTGGTTTAGAATCTAATAATTCTATTTGTCCTGGTTTTGGTGATGTAAATGGATGATGCATGGCGTGATAATGTCCAGTTTCTTCATCTAATTCTAATAAAGGAAAATCGATTATCCAAAGCGGCGCGAATACTTTTGGATCTCTTAAACCTAAGCGTTCTGCTAATTCCATACGCAATGCACTAAGTTGCGCACGTACTTTATTAGTTTCTCCTGAAAGTACACAAACTAAATCGCCTGCTTTTGCGCCAGTTATTTCTGCCCATTTTGCTAAATCGTCTTGATTGTAAAATTTATCTACTGAAGATTTATAAGTGCCGTCATCATTACAACGTGAATATATCATGCCTAAAGCGCCAACTTGCGGACGCTTTACCCAATCTATTAATTTGTCTATTTCTTTTCTGGTGTAACTATTTCCTCCAGGAACGGCAATACCAACTACTAATTCAGCATTATTAAAAACACCAAAATCTTTATGTTGTGTCACAGCATTCAGCTCCCCAAATTGCATTCCGAAACGAATATCTGGTTTGTCGTTTCCGTACAAACGCATCGCATCATCGTAAAGTAGTCGCGGAAATTTTTCAACTTCAACACCGTTTACTTCTTTTAATAAATGGCGTGTTAAACCTTCAAAAGCATTTAAAATATCTTCTTGCTCGATAAACGCCATTTCACAATCTATTTGTGTGAATTCTGGCTGTCTATCTGCACGTAAATCTTCATCTCTAAAACATTTTACAATCTGAAAATATTTATCCA
>NZ_CAXIBN010000231.1:0-4032 GCF_964021735.1 uncultured Wocania sp.
ACTAGAAAATTTAGTTAATTTATCTAAATAATGTTGATTGGTTTTTGCTGATCTTATTTTTTTCTTTAATCGTGTCTCATCAATTAGCGATTGGTAAAAATCTAAAAACGAAGTAGAATCATATTTTTGATTGTTCTTGTAAATCATCAAAAGACGTTTAGCAGAAACACCTTCGTTTTTATAATAAACAGATTGAACGTTTTTGAGTAACGCATTTAGTTTGGCATTTAGATTTTCTTCTAATGGATGCTTTTTTATAGATTGTCGTTTAGGATCCCATTGTGTTTTTAAAACAGATATTTCAGCATCTAAATATTGAACATCGTTTTTCGAAGTCTCAAGCTTCAGGCGAATTGCCTGGGTGTTATTTTGTTTTTTATAAGAAGATAAATAGTACTTGAAATTCATTAGTTCGTTATTAGTTCGGAATCACAATCAAAATAAACAACTATAAACAATTATGAATAATAAAAAATCATTTGTATTTTCTAGGATAGTCTTGAATATGTTAGTTCTAAAGGCGTTTACTCAGACATAGTGTGATATACATTTTGCACATCATCATCTTGTTTAAAACCCTTTAAATTCAATAGGTTTGTTCGTTTTTAGCTGGTTGATTTGTTCGTAATTTGTTCGTTTTTGGGTATTTATGCTCTAATATTTTAGTGTTTTTTAACTTAAATTTTTCATCTAAAAATATTTCATCGCTTATACCAAAAATCCAATTGGCATTAACTTTGAATACTTTAATAACAGTCTCTATATGTAAAGGTGTAAAATGCTTTTCACCATTTTTTATTTTGCTTAATGTTTGTCTAAGTACCCCAATAGCTTCGCAAAAATCTGAATCAAAACGTATTCTTTTATTGCTTTTAAGAATATCGATTATCTGGAGTATTTTCTTGTCTGAAGTGTAGGGAGTATTCATTTTTTTTTAATTAAATTTCTTCGTAAGTATATTCAATCGTGTAAAACACATTTCCATTAAAATAACCATTCAATTTAGTTGGAAATCCTTCATTATTATATTCGTAATCGAACCTTTTTTCAGAATTTATATTTATAATATTGTTTTTACTAGGATAGTCATCAATTCTTATAAGTTGAACTGGTATGTAGGCTGTTTTTGGGTTTTTCTTATTATCATATTCATAATTAGATATACCTCCTTGATTTGATACACTTTTTAATCTATTACCATTAATATATTCATAACTTTCCTCACAACAAAACACATCATCGTTATATTGCTTATCTAATATTAACTCACTTGAAGCATTATAACTGTACTCATGCGTAAATAAAATATTATCCTCAATAACAGACATTCCAATAATTAAATCGTCATTATAAGTATATGTTATTGTGTTTGCATGAGATCTTGAAACAGATATAGGTTTATCATCACTATATGTTATTTCAGAAATATATGTTACACCTTTATCTATTGAAATATATTTAATAAGTTGCCCTTTTTTATTAAACTCATAATTTACAGTTTCTTCAATATTGCCATCCTTGTCTTTTTCTATTGTTTTTGTTAATCTGTAAAATGTTTCATCTTCTTCTTCTTTAACATCATTAGAGTCACTATTACAACTAAAAATCAAAATTGTTAAAATCAATACTATTATTTTATTCATATTATTAGGTTTTAAAAAATTCGTTTTATCACTTTATAAATATGGTAGCAATCATTTAAAGAGAGATTAAAATCTGAATACTCTGGACTTTTATTACGGCTATGGCATGTTATTTCGCCTGTTTCATAATTCAGTTTTAAAATATCTTTATGAAAAATATTTTTATTACACATAATTATCCAACCATAATCGGTTGGTCTAAATCCATCTTTCCAATGATGCCTACCTAATTCTCTACCTAATACTTTTGCGCCATCTGGGGTGTCATTAATTTTACCGTTGTTCATGCTATCGCCTTTTACTACAAAAGCCTTATAGTTTCCACGACCCACTCGATCTACATTAAAAGTCATGGTTTCAAAATCTTCGCTTACCGTGCCTACTTCTAAGCTTTCTAAAAAACTAGCATAGGCTGCAAATGGTATTAACGGCACTTCTACATCGTAAGTATCATCTCCAAGCTCTATGTATTTATTACCGTTGGTATTGTATATAGGGTCAGGTTCGTTTAAAACCTTATTAAAAATATCATCTGATAAATTATATAGATAATCTATTTTTACATTAAACTTCTCTTTTACGATAGTTTTTACTGAATTCGATAAATCATTTGTTTTACCTCTTTCAATGTCTGATAGACTACCTTGTTTAATTCCAAGAGCATCTGCAAATTCTTTTTGAGTAAGATTTAGCTCTTTTCTAACCTTTTTAAAACGCTGATTATCAAACATTATCTATAAAAATCTATATTTATTTTGATTATATCTATATTTTATTTGGTATTAATATAGATAATCTATATATTTGTAACACACAACAACAAATTAATAATAAAAAAGCTATCAAAGCAAGAAAATAGCATCAAAATAATCCTAAAGAATTAGAAAATGAAGACGTTAACTAAAATTGAACACATCCAAAGTTTGTATAAACAAATTAACCATAAAACTAATTTCATAAAAGAAATAGCTAAAAAATTGGAAAAATCTCCTCTTAGCTTAAGAACTCATTGGTTTGGTAATTTTTGGAGTATTCCAGAAGATTATCATGATGCGGTTATAGAAGAAATTGAAAATAAAATTAAAACTCAATAAACTATATGGAACTGTCTCTCACAAAATCAGAAAAAGAAGTTGTTAAGCTAAAAGCCTTGGGATATGGTGAAAAGCAAATTGCGAGTGTTCGATTTAATTCAATAAATACAATTAAGACCCATGTTAGAAACGCATTAGAAAAAAACAACCTTAAAAACGGTTTTGAATTAGTTGCAAGGTACGCAGCAAATCATCCTAACATGTTTAGAAATATGATTGTTGCCCTTTTTATGTCCATACAAGGTTTAACAATGATTTCGGGAGATGACATTTATAGAATATATAAAACCAAAACCAGAGTTAAAATATCAAGAGTAAAACGTATTAAGTATTGATTAGTAGCATTGCGTAAAGGCTTCGGGAGTTGTTTTTTGGTTGGTTAGTAAATACCCGAAGCTGGAACGCATTTTTAAAAGAACAAATGATAACACCATTAAATTTAAGCGGAAAGGAGTTTAGCGAGGCACTAGGTATTACTTACAATGGTGATATTTTAAAAGAGCTTAGAAGCTTACAATTAGTGTCGTTTTTTAAGATTGGAAAAAAGTACATGTACCCTACAGAAGATGTAAAAAAAGTTAGCAATATGCTTCGAAATAACGAAATATCAATCAAAACCAACAACGGTTATTACATCACCATTAATAAGTTAAGAAAAACAAATTAAAAATGATACCAAAAGCAGACGAAACAGGAATACCAGGTGTAATACTAGCAATAGGAATGATTATTCTTTTTGCGTGGTTAGCGTACAAACTTTACAAAGGCACGAAAAAATGAAAACAATTAGAAACATACTCATAATACTATCAATGTTTTTTATGACATTTTTAGCAACAGCACAAGACCAGATAAGCTTTTCTATACTACAAGATGCAAAGTTATTAGTTTCTGGAGATAAGTTAGGTAATGAGCCTTTAACAACGGATCTAATCTTTAATATGAATTGGGAAGGTAAACAATACGATTATTACTATTTCTCAATCCAAACTCAATACGAGCATGCCAATTTAAACGGTGGTTATTTCAGAAGATATTCAGTACATGGTATTTGGACTTTAAACAGTCTTTTACTTCCAAAATTAGAAATAGGTTTTGGCGCAGGAATAGGAATGATACACAGAAACAGCGAGGGCATGGGTTCTTATAGCGGTACAATCGATTTAAGCTACCCAATTACTAAAAAGCTATATGCTACTGTAAAAAATGAATGGGTACGCAGAAGTGATTTAAACACCCCTCAATTAAGATATAACCTAGCAATAGGATTGAAGTATAAAGCATTTAATTTTTAA
>NZ_CAXIBN010000232.1:0-4006 GCF_964021735.1 uncultured Wocania sp.
TTATAAGAATACTGTAAATTTTGAGCAAAAAAAAACCACCTATTGGTGGTTTTTTTTACTTTAATGGTTTTTAGTTACCACCAGCTTCTTTAATTTTTTCTTTTGCAGCATTTGCAGCATCATCTACAGTTTTGTCAGCAGCATTAACTGCTTTATCTACAGCCTCACTAGCAGCGTCTCCCGCTTCTTCGATGGCATCACCAGCATCATCAACTGCATCTTCAATAGCGTCAGCAGCATCTTCAACAGCTTCTTCAGTTGCTTCAACAGCTTCTTCAATGCTATCTTCAGCTTTTTTAGTGTCTCTACAAGACGTAAACGATAAGCCTAATACTAGTAATAAAGCAGTGCTTAAAAATAATTTTTTCATTGGTTTTTGTTTTAGTGTTAATTTTTTTAAAAATCTAGATTACGAATTTAATAACTTCTTGTTAAAATCTATTAAAATTGTGTTAATTTTTTTAACATTTACTATTAAAATCATTCTATATACGCAAGTAATCGAGTATTTGGATGACGGCACCTTTGTTTTTTTTAATATAGTCTAAATTTTTCTTGCCAGAATTTATTCTTTTGTCTTCATTTTCAATAAGTTCATTTAAAATACTATTGAATTCTTTTTGATTAGAAATTGAAAACATGCCATTAATATCAATCATTGATTTGGCTTCAGGAAATTTAGAATGATTATTCCCGATAATAATAGGGATACTAAAAACTGCGGGCTCTAAGGTGTTATGTAAGCCTGTGTTTCCCATAGCACCACCAACATAAGCAATATCGGCGAAATTGTATGTTTTAGATAATAAGCCTATAGTATCAATAATAAAAACTTGTGCTTTGGAGAGGTCGCCTTTTTTTTTCTCACTAAATAAAATGGTTTTAGTATTTAATTTTTCTTTTAAACTTTTTATTTGTGCTTTATTAATATTGTGAGGTGCAATAATAAACTTTATATTTTTCGCCGCTTTATTGTTTATGTAGTTTATAAATAAATTTTCGTCTGGAGGCCAAGTACTTCCTGCTACAATACATAAGTTGTTAGCTTTAAAGGTCTCAATAAAATCTAAACGATTATCCTGATTTAATTGGCTATAAACACGATCAAAACGTGTGTCGCCAGAAACTGTTACGGTATTATAATTTATAGATTGCAGTAGTGTTTTTGAGGCTTCGTTTTGGGTGAAAATATGATCGAAAGTAAATAAAGCATCTCGCAATATTTTTCCGTAAAATTTAAAGAATGATTGGTTTTTTCTAAATGTTGCAGAAATTAATATGGTGCGTAATTGTTTCCGTTTTAATTCCTTTAAAAAATTAGGCCAGATATCATATTTAACAAAAATGGTAAGTTCTGGATTTACTATATTTAAAAAGGTTTTAGCGTTCTTTTTTGTGTCTAGCGGCAAATAAACAACAATATCTGCAATAGGTGAGTTTTTACGAATTTGGTAACCTGAAGGTGAGAAAAAAGAGAGTACAATTTTATGTGTTTTGTAATGTTTTCGTAAAGCCTGAAAAACAGGAAGACCTTGTTCGTATTCTCCTAAAGAAGCACAGTGAAACCAAAGCGTTTTGTCATCTTTATTAATATTTATTTTTAAAATATTAAAAGTTTCAGAGCGTCCGTTAACACCTTCTTTAATTTTTTTGTTAAACAGTGCAACGCATTTTAACCCAAAATGCGCTAAATAAATTCCTAAATTATAAATTAAACTCAATTTTATTTCTTTAATGCTAAAATACATTTCTTTAAAATAAATACGTTGGTTAACGCTTACGAATTTTGTAATTTCGCTACATTAAAACTCTTTAAGAGTATTCATTAAAATAGAGTTTGTTTATTTTCTAAAGATAAGCGATCTGTAAAATTTTTTAGATGAAGAAAATTCAAATGGTAGACCTTAAAGGTCAATACAATCAAATAAAAGATGTTGTAAACTCTTCAATTCAAGAAGTTATAGAAACTACATCGTTTATAAATGGCCCAAAAGTTCATGAATTTCAAAAGAATTTAGAACAATATCTTAATGTAAAACATGTTATTCCGTGTGCAAATGGAACCGATGCTTTGCAAATTGCAATGATGGGTTTAGGCTTAAAACCAGGGGATGAGGTTATTACTGCCGATTTTACTTTTGCTGCTACTGTAGAGGTTATAGCATTGCTAAATCTAACCCCTGTTTTAGTAGATGTTAATCCTGATGATTTTAATATTAATATTGAAGCCATAAAAAAAGCGATCACTCCAAAAACAAAAGCTATTGTACCCGTGCATTTATTCGGGCAATGTGCCAATATGGAAGCTATTATGGAGCTTGCAAAAGCTCATAATTTATTTGTTATTGAAGATAATGCTCAAGCTATTGGTGCTACTTATACGCATAAAGATGGCACTAAAACAAAGGCTGGAACCATTGGTCATGTGTCGTCTACATCATTTTTTCCATCAAAAAACTTAGGCTGTTATGGCGATGGTGGTGCTATTTTTACAAATGATGACGATTTAGCACATATTATTAGAGGTATTGTGAATCATGGGATGTACGAGCGTTATCATCACGATGTTGTTGGTGTGAATTCACGTTTAGATAGTATTCAAGCGGCTGTTTTAGATGCAAAATTGCCGCATTTGGACGATTATTGTGATAGTAGAAGAAATGCTGCTAATAAATACGATGCCGCATTTAAAAACATTAATAATATTGAAATACCTTTTAGAAACGGAAGCGATGATAGTCATGTGTTTCATCAATACACATTAAAAGTAAAAGGTATAGATAGAGATGCCTTGGTAAAACATTTAAACGCACATGATATTCCGTGTGGTGTCTATTATCCAATTCCACTTCATTTACAAAAAGCATACGCAGATTCTCGTTATAATGAAGCAGATTTTACTGTTACTAATCAATTAGTTAAAGATGTTATTTCGTTACCAATGCATACAGAATTAGACGATGAGCAAATTGAATATATTACATCAACTCTTATAAAATTTATAAATGGATAAAATATTAGTTACCGGTGGTTTAGGATTTATAGGTTCACACACCGTTGTAGAATTACAAAATGAAGGTTACGAAGTTGTTATTATTGATGATTTATCAAATTCTTCTGAAAAAGTTTTAGATGGGATTACATCAATCACCGGTAAGAAACCATTGTTTGAAAAATTAGATTTAAAAGATAGACCTAAAGTTGAAACCTTTTTTGAAAAACATAATGATGTAAAAGGCGTTATTCATTTTGCAGCAAGTAAAGCGGTTGGAGAAAGTGTACAAGAACCATTACTTTATTATGAAAATAACATTAGTACTTTAGTATATATTCTTAAGGAATTAAAAAAGTTGCCATCTGCAGCCTTTATTTTTAGCTCTTCTTGTACAGTTTATGGTCAAGCAGATGAATTACCAATAACTGAAAATGCCCCAGTAAAACAAGCTGAATCTCCATACGGAAATACCAAACAAATAGGAGAAGAAATTATAAGTGATACCTGTAAAGTAACACCAAGCTTAAAAGCTATAGCATTGCGGTATTTTAATCCAGTAGGCTCTCACGAATCAGCTAAAATTGGAGAACTTCCAATAGGAGTGCCACAAAATTTAGTGCCATTTATTACTCAAACGGCTATTGGTATTCGAGAGCAATTGTCTGTTTTTGGAGATGATTATCCAACTCCAGATGGAACTTGTATTCGAGATTATATTCATGTGGTCGATTTAGCAAAAGCTCATGTGGTTGCTCTTAATCGTTTGTTACAAAATAAAAACAAAAGTAATTATGAAACTTTTAATTTAGGAACAGGAAAAGGAAGTTCTGTATTAGAGGTTATTAAAGCATTCGAAAAAGTTTCAGGAGAAAAACTTAACTACAAAATAGTAGGTAGAAGAGAGGGTGATATTATTTCGGCTTATGCAGATACTACAAAAGCCAATAACGAGTTGGGTTGGAAAACAAAACTAACACTTGACGATGCGATGCGATCTGCTTGGAAATGGGA
>NZ_CAXIBN010000233.1:0-3979 GCF_964021735.1 uncultured Wocania sp.
AATCCCGCACGTTTCAACAACGCTTCTGGTTTTGGTTCCTTTCCGCGAAAGCGTTTATAAAGTGTCATAGGGTTTTCTGTTCCACCTTTGCTTAATATATGGTCTTTAAATTTGGTTGCTACCGTTTTATTGAAAACACCAGCTTCTTCAAAATATTCAAATGCATCGGCATCTAAAACTTCTGCCCATTTATAACTGTAATATCCTGAAGAGTAACCACCTTGAAAAATATGAGAAAATGACGTACTCATACAGTTTTCTGCAACATCAGGAAATAGATTTGTGTTTTTAAAAGCTTCAATTTCATGTGCTTTTACATCTGTAATTTTTGATGGATCTTGACCATGCCAACTCATATCTAATAAACCAAAACTAATCTGACGAAGTGTTTGCATACCTTCATGAAAAGTTGAAGATGCTTTTATTTTTTTAACTAAATCCATCGGAATCACCTCACCAGTTTCATAATGTTTTGCAAATAACTCCAAAGCTTCTTTTTGATAGCACCAATTTTCTAATACTTGGCTTGGCAATTCTACAAAATCCCAATACACATTTGTACCCGATAAACTTGGATATGTTGTGTTAGCAAGCATGCCATGAAGTGCGTGTCCAAATTCATGGAATAGTGTTGTAACCTCATTAAAAGTGAGTAGAGATGGTTTACTTTTTGTAGGTTTTGTAAAATTGCAAACTATAGAAATGTGAGGTCTCTCATTTACACCATTTTTTATGTATTGTGGTTTAAATGATGTCATCCACGCACCATTACGTTTTCCTGCTCTTGGAAAGAAATCGGCATAAAAAATAGAAACTAAATCGCCATTATTGTCGGTTACTTTATAGGTTAAAACATCATCGTGATATTTATCGATGTTGTTAATCTCTTCAAACTGTAAATCGAATAATTTATTAGCAACCGTAAAAGCACCGTATATAACATTCTCTAGTTTGAAATACGGTTTTAAAAGTTCATCATCTAAACTGAATAATTTTTGTTTTAGTTTTTCAGAATAATAAGCAGAATCCCATTTTTCAAGTTGGTTAATGTTATCTAGCTTTTTAGCAAAATTTTCTAGAGTTTCAAACTCACTTTTGGCAGCTGGTTTTGCTTTTTCTAAAAGTTCGTTTAAAAATTGTTCAACGTTTTCTGGTGTTTCTGCCATGCGTTCTTCTAAAACAAAATGCGCATGGGTTTTGTAGCCTAAAAGGTTAGCGCGCTCGTGTCTTAGTTTTGTAATCTGTAAAACATTATTTTGATTATCTAACTTGTTATTTTTAAACGCTTTAGCTCCAGATGCTAAAGATAGTTTTTTGCGTAATTCGCGATTATCAGCATAGGTGACAAAAGGAATATAACTAGGATAGTCTAAAGTAAATAACCATCCTTTTTTGTCTTTTGATTCTGCCAATTGAGCAGCAGCTTCTTTGGCACCATCGGGTAACCCAGATAGTTCTTCTTCATTGGTAATTAGCATTTCGTATGTATTGGTTTCTGCTAATACATTTTCTCCAAACTTTAGTTTTAATTTGCTTAGTTGTTTGTCAATCTCACGAAGTTTTTCTTTTTTATCTTCTGATAAATTGGCGCCATTACGTGAAAAACTTTTGTATTTTTTATCTAAAAGTGTCTGTTGTTCAACACTTAAATTGAGTTTGTCTTTTTTATCATAAATCGTTTTTATACGTTTAAATAATGCTTCGTTTAAAGTAATATCATTACTGAATTCTGATAATAAAGGCGAAACTTCTTGAGCTATTTTTTGAATATGTTCGTTTGTTTCGGCAGAATTCAAATTAAAAAAAATACTCGAAATTCTATCTAGCTGACCTCCTGAAAAATCTAAAGCCTCAATAGTGTTTTCAAAATTAGGGACTTCAGTATTTTGAGTAATTGCATCAATTTCTGCTTTGGCTTTTTTAATGGCTTCTTTAAAGGCAGGAAAAAAATCACTGTTATTTATTTTAGAAAAAGGAGCAGTGTTATATGGTGTGTTAAAGTGGGTATTTAAAGTTGACATAATAATGAATTGAAAATGTAATTTATTTGATTAAAATAATGGAAATTATAATGATCTTGACCGTTAATCGATTTTATAAAATAAAAAATAGTTAATTAGACTTTTTTTGTTATTTTCGACCAAGATTTTTCAGAGAGTTATCTTTAACTCGTAAGAATTATTGTTAATAGCTGTAAAAACCTCGGATTTATTCGAGGTTTTTTTATTTAATAAGTGATATTTATAATGTTTCAATATTTGAGTTAAAATAAAATAGGTTTTAATTTCCTGTGAGTTTCTTTCGAGATTGTTTACTTTAAATCTTTAGCAGATTCGTTAACCATTTGTTTTAACCCTTCTTTGTAGACTAAAATTTTATCCAAAACGCAAGTGTCGTTAGAACCTATTATTTGAGCGGCTAATATCCCTGCATTTTTTGCGCCATTTAAAGCTACGGTTGCAACAGGTACACCACCAGGCATTTGAAGAATAGATAAAACAGAATCCCAACCATCAATAGAATTACTGCTTTTAATAGGAACGCCAATAACTGGAAGCGGTGATAACGATGCTATCATTCCTGGTAAATGAGCTGCCCCACCAGCTCCTGCGATTATTACAGCAAATCCTCTTGTATGAGCGTGCTTGCCGTAATCGAATAATTTTTCAGGTGTGCGATGCGCCGAAACGATATCTACTTCAACTTCTATATCAAATCCTTTTAAAATATCAATAGCTTGTTGCATAACAGGAAGATCACTTTTACTTCCCATAATTATTCCTACTTTCATATTAAATTCCAAATTATAAATTTCAAATTCCAAAAGTTATTTTGGTTTTTGAGATTTGATTATTGTGATTTATTCACTTATTACTTTAATTGCTTTTTTTACATCTTCTGCAACACGACGTGCTTCATTTAAATCTTCGTTAACAATGGTTACGTGTCCCATTTTCCGAAAAGGTCTGGTTTGTTTTTTTCCGTAAATATGCGGTGTAACGCCATTCATTTTCATTATAGATTCAATATTTTCGTAAACAACATTACCAGTATACCCTTCAGCACCAACCAAATTAACCATAACACCGCCAACTTTACTATCGGTTCGTCCTAAAGGCAAATTTAAAATAGCTCTAAGGTGTTGTTCAAATTGAGACGTGTAACTAGCTTCGATTGTTTGATGTCCTGAATTATGCGGTCTCGGTGCTACTTCATTTATTAAAATATCATCGTTTTTAGTTTGAAACATTTCAACAGCTAAAAGACCTACATGATTAAAGGCTTTTGATACTTTAAGCGCTACTTCAATAGCTTTTTTAGCAACATCATTATCAATTCTTGCAGGACAAATTACATATTCCACTTGGTTGGCTTCTGGATGAAATTCCATTTCAACCACAGGAAATGTTTTAATTTCTCCCGAAACATTTCTAGCCACAATAACAGCTAATTCATTTTTAAAAGGCACCAAATTTTCAGCAATACATTCGCCATTTGGCAATCCTTCTAAATCTGATAATGCTCTAACAACTTTTACACCGTTACCATCATATCCAAACTGAGCCGCTTTCCAAACAAAAGGTAAGGTTAAACCTCCGTTTTCAATAGCATCTTCTATTTCAGATAGGTATGCAAACCTTGTAAACGGAGCCGTTGGCAATTCGTTATCTACATAAAATAATTTTTGTGTTGCTTTATTTTGAATAGTACGTAATGTTTTAGAAGATGGATAGACTTTTACACCCTCTTTTTCAAGTGCATCAAGCGCATCAACATTTACATTTTCAATTTCAATGGTTAATACATCAACTTGCTTTCCAAAATTATAAACCGCATTGTAATCCATTAAATCACCTAAGTGAAATTCGTTGCTAGCAATTTTGCAAGGTGCTTCGTTACTAGCGTCTAAAACACAAGTGTAGATATCAAACTTTCGGGTATCATTAAGTAGCATTTTCCCTAGTTGTCCGCCACCAAG
>NZ_CAXIBN010000234.1:0-3952 GCF_964021735.1 uncultured Wocania sp.
CAGATCCTGGATGTAGTGTTATAAGCAACACAGCTTTGGTTACAGTTAATGCAGCACCAAACTTTACTGCACAACCCATTTCCGAAACCATTTGTTTTGGTGAAAGTTTAAATACGTTGTCAGTTGCAGTTGCCAATGGCGTGGGAACACCAACATATCAATGGTATTCTAACACAATTAATGATAACTTAACAGGAACTGCTATTACTGGCGAAACTAACGCAACTTACAATCCACCTGCAACGAATATTGGAACGATTTATTATTATTGTATCGTTACATTTTCCGCTGGTGGTTGTACTGAAATAACCTCACAAACTGCAGAAATCACAATTAATCAAACACCAAATATTTCAGATAAAGCGATAACGATTTGTAGTGGCGTAAGCTTTCAAATTATTCCTGATTCATCCACAGGAGATATTGTTCCAACAGGCACAAGTTACACTTGGACTAATCCAACTATAAATCCAGCTGGGGCAATTACAGGAGCTTCAAGTGAAAACACACCACAACCTGATATTAGTCAAACTTTAACCAACAATACCACAAATCCAGCAACGGCAACTTATACAGTAACTCCAATTTCTGGTATTTGCGCTGGTACTGATTTTACCATTACCGTAACCGTTAATCCTTCCATAAGCATTACAAACAATCAAATAAATAGCACTTGTTATTTAGCAAATAATGGTTCTCTTGATATCTCAATAACTGGTGGTGTGCCTTTTTCAACAGGCAATCCGTATCAAATTTCTTGGGCTGGACCAAATGGATTCACAAGTAGCAACGAAGACATTTCTAATTTAGAACCTGGTGATTATACCGTGGTGATTAATGATGACGGCGGTTGTCCATTTACAGACACTTTCACCATTTTAGAACCTGATGAACTCATTTTTAGTTCAATTAATTTCGACCCAGAAACGATCTCCTGTTTTGGTGCAAATGATGGCGAAATTGATATTAATATTTCTGGAGGTACAACTCCATATACTTACAATTGGACACGAAACGGAAATCCTTTTGATACTACCGAAGATTTATCAAATTTAGGTCCAGGTGACTATCAAGTAACAGTTACCGATGCCAACAATTGTACGCCTATAGTAGAAAATTTCTCCATTATTGAACCCGATTTGCTTCAAGCTAGTTTAATAAATCAAGTAGATATTATTTGTTTTGGAGATGCTACAGGTACTATCAATATTGATGTTATTGGTGGTAGACCTATTGAAGTTTCAGCAGGTGTTTTTGATTATAATTATGCTTGGACAGGACCAAATGGATTTACAAGCAGCTCTCAAAATATTTCAAATTTAATTGCTGGGACATATAATTTAGTAGTTACAGACAAATCTGGCTGTACTGATGATTTAGAAGTTATTTTAGATCAATCTGATGAAATCATAATCGATTATACTGCCACCGAAATTGAGTGTTATGGCGACAATAATGCATCAATAACTATCAATAATATTTCTGGAGGGAATCCTCCTTACACTATAGCTTGGAGTAATTTAGGCTCAGGAAATGTTCAAAACAATCTATCTGCTGGAACGTACACGATTACAGTTACAGACGATACAAATTGTGAAAAACAAGCTACTATTATTATAGATGAAGCTCCTATTTTCACCATAAACCCTGTTGTAAATAACGTGTCTTGTTTTGGTGAAAATGATGCAAGCATCAGTTTAAATTTAGTTGGCGGTATAAATCCTGTTACTTTGGTTTGGGATGACGATGCTAGTGCTGGCGTTGAGCGCAACAATATCGGTCCAGGAACTTACACCGTAACCATTACAGATGGTACGCCTTGTGTAATTACTGAAACTTTTACTATAACCGAACCTGCAGCTTTAACATTGTCAGCAAATACAACAGATGCTTTAGATTGTGATGATGCCAATAGCGGAGCTATAAACGCCATTATTACTGGTGGTACACTACCACTTACTTACTCGTGGTCTAATGGCGCTAATACTGAAGATTTAGCCAACACGCCTCCAGGAGATTATACACTTACTGTTACAGACGCTAATGGCTGTAGTATTTCAGATAGCTGGACAGTTAATAGATTTGACCCACTTGAAATTACAGTTGAAACCCAAACTGATTTTGATTGTGAAACCCGTTTTGTTGACCAAACTTTTGTAGCACAAGTAACTGGCGGTGTTCCTCCTTATCAAATTAATTGGTCTAGCGGAACAATTAGCGGTACAAACAATGAAATAATGAATACCAATCAAGATGGCTTAGTAATTGTTGATGTTACTGATAGTTTTGGTTGTACTACTAGTTATTCGCACAATGTTGAAATCCCAGTTTTGGGCGATGCCGATTTTAATCAAAACTCCACAGGGTTTAGTACTTATGGTTTTTATTCTATTGAAGACCCCATTCAATATACAAATACTTCTATTGGTGATTATATAAGTGTGTCTTGGGATTTTGGTGATGGTAATTTTTCAAGTGAAGAAAATCCAACACACACCTATTTAGCTATTGGCTCTTACGTTGTAACACAAACCGTAACCTACCCTTTCGGGTGTGTGTATACTAAAGTTATCACATTAAATATTGAAAAAGGCTATGCCCTAATAATGCCTAATGCGTTTACACCAAATAATGATGGAATGAATGATTTTTTCAACCCGTCGTTTATTGGGCTAAGCAATATGAAATTAGATATTTACGATACTTGGGGCAGTTTAGTGTATTCTGAAGTTGGCGAAAACTTAAAAGGATGGAATGGTAAAATAAAAGATTCTGAAGCTGAAAATGGGAATTATTACTTCAAGTTTTCTGGTGACACCTTTTACGGAAAAACCATTACCTCAGAAGGTGCCTTTGTATTAATCAAGTAATTTAAAAGAATGAAACATCCATGACAAAAAAATTAGTCACAAGCAATAATGATTATATGGATGTTACATGTGACCATTAAAAAAAACAATAAGTACAAACACATGAAATTAAAAGTAATTATTGCTATTATAAGTTGCCTGTATTTACATTCAAATGCACAAGACCCTGTTTTTACACAATATTTTCAGGTACCCGAAACCCTAAACCCTGGGTTTTCTGGGTTTGAAGATGCTACTTATTTCGGACTCATTCACAGAACCCAATGGCCCAGTCTAGATTTAAGAGTCGATACCGAATATGCTTTTTTTAACACTTGGGTAGAAAATGTAGGCGGAATTGGTTTAAGCATTTTAAATCAGCATGAAAATAACACCAATTACAATCATCTACAAGGAAATATCAATTACTCCTACCATGTGCGGTTAGCAAACGATTGGTATTTTAGACCTGCCATTGAAGTTGGTTTTGGTACTAAATCTTTTAATTTTAGGAATTTGGTTTTATCCGATCAAATTAATATTGGTGCAGGCACTATAAATCCAATATCTTCAGATGTTTTTGCAATGAACGCTAACGAAAATGTTACGTTTTTCGATTTTTCTGCAGGTTTTGTTTTTGATAAAAAAAACACAAGAAATGATACTGATTTATGGTTAGGAGCTTCTATAAAACACTTAAACAAACCCAATATTTCGTTTGTTGACAATAACAACGTGCCGCTAGATATTTTTTATTCCATACACGCTAATTATAAATTTCCTTATTTTGATTATAACGATATGCTTATCTCGCTTAATTATATGCAACAGGGTGAGTATAACAGATTAGATATTGGTACAACGGTTAAACTAGAAAAGTTGATGCTAGGTGCTATGGCTGTTACAAATCCTGCCAAGAACAATATGAACAGTCATTTACTAACCTCTGTAAATGCTTTTATTGGATTAGAATTAGAACGATTTCGTTTTGGTTTTTCTTATGATTTTAACACCTCTAAGATTGGAAGAACTGATGGTATTTACGAACTATCTATAACGTATTTAGCAGATTGCTTAATCTGTAAAAATCCAGCGAATGTAGA
>NZ_CAXIBN010000235.1:0-3944 GCF_964021735.1 uncultured Wocania sp.
CAAGGAACAACACAAACCATTGAGTGGGTTGTGGGCCAAACTACCAATGGTACTATTAATTGCCAAAATGTTAATATCAAATTATCTACAGATGGATCTACGTTTCCCATAACAATTGTGTCGAACGCACTTAATAATGGTTCTTATACTTTTACTGTTCCTACAATTGCTGACACTGATAAAGCAAGAATATTAGTAGAAGCAGCCGATAATATTTTTTATGATGTTAATGATTTCGAGTTTACCATATCTGCTAATCCAGATTTTTTTATTGTTAATGAAACATTGGCCCCTATTTCCTGTAATGAAGTAACTGCTACTTATACTTTTGATTACGTTACCGCAAATGGTTTTTCAGAAAACACCACATTTAGTGCTTCAGGAAATCCTGGAGCCTCAACAGTTTCGTTTTCACCAACCAGTAGGACAACTTCTGGCCCCGTAACCATGACCATCTCTAATTTAAACACTGTACCACAAAATAACTATACGCTAACCATAACAGGAACGCCAACTGTGGCTTCTCCTAAAAATAAAAATATAGCTTTTCCTTTTTTTAATGGTAATTGTACCTCAGTTGCAGATACAACATATGATACAAGTACTACATTCGTTGAGTTTAGTGCCATTAATAATGCTTCTGCAAAACCTTCGGGTTATTCTGATTACACCTCTATATCTACAAGTGTAAATAGAAATAGCACATATAATTTAAATGTAAATGTTAATACTGCTGGTAATTATGGAACAAAAACTATTGTGTGGATAGATTGGAATCAAGATTGTGATTTTGATGATGCAGGCGAAGAATATAATTTAGGCGATGCACTTAATGTAACTGATGGAGCAACCGGTAACTCTCCGCTTTCAGTTACAATTCCACCTGATGCTATTTTAGGAAGTACTTTAATGCGAGTTTCAACAAAATATGAAGGTAATTTTGGTGGAGAAGTTCCAACTGCTTGCGAAAATGGGTTTGATGGAGAAGTTGAAGATTACACGATTAATGTGCAAGCTTCTTTAACGATTGAAGAATTTGGTTTTGAAAATTTTACGGTTTTCCCTAATCCAAATAAAGGCGAGTTTACCATAAAATTAAATAGCTCGTTATCTAGCAATATTAATGTAGAAGTTTATGATTTAAGAGGAAGAGCTATTTATAAAAACAAATACAAAAATGCTGGTGATTTTAATGAAAAAATAAACTTAAACCATGTACAATCTGGAATGTATATTTTAACAGTAAAAGATGATAAACGAAAATCTACTAAAAAGATAATAGTTGAATAAATAAAAAAGGGAAGATTAAATCTTCTCTTTTTTATTTTCCGTTAAAAGCATTCATAGTGTTATTTATCCCTGCCAATGCAAAAGATTTTATTAGCTCTACAGACTTGTTTAATCGTTCTGTTAGCTTCTCATTTTCATCTTCTGTCCATTCCCCTAAAACATAATCAACCTGTCTTCCTTTGCTGAAAGCATCACTTATTCCAAATCTAAAACGGTTATATTTTGTGGTATTTAGTTTATTTTGAATATCTTTTAATCCATTATGTCCACCATCGCTTCCTTTAGTTTTTAAACGAATACTTCCAAAAGGTAAATTCAAATCGTCCGTAATAACTAGTACATTTTCTAAAGGAATTTTTTCTTTTATTAACCAATATTGAACCGCTTTTCCGCTTAAATTCATATAAGTGTTTGGTTTTAAAAATATAAATGTTCGCCCTTTTAATTTATATGTGGTAATGTCTCCTAATTTTTGAGTCTCGAAAACCAAGTTTTCTTTATTAGCAAAATAATCTAAAACTTTAAAACCAATGTTGTGTCTAGTATTTTGATACTTTTCTCCTATATTTCCTAAACCAACTATTAAATACTTCTTCATATAATCTGTATCTTTTATATGTTCTTTCTTTTTAAATAATTTGATTAAAAATTGACACATAAAAGTTTAGTTTGTGTAAAAATAAAAAAGCATCCTGAATAAAACAGGATGCTTTTTATATTAAATTTAGAATAAATTATCTATTCTTGAGCTGTAGTCTCTTCTGCTGGTGTATCAGCACTTGTTCCCTCTGCACCTTCTTCTACTTCTTCCTCATCTTCCTCATCAACAATTGCTACTCTAGATGTACTCACTCGACATACTACAGTATTATCGTTATGTAAAAAAGTATAACCTTCACTTGGTAAATCACCAACTGCTACTTTGTCACCAATTTTTAAAGGTGTAATATCGATTTCTATAAAATCTGGTAGGTTTGCAGGAAGTGCTTTAATACGTAATTTTCTGTTGTTTCTTCTTAAAACACCACCGTTTTTAACACCTCTTGAATTACCAACAAGTTGTACAGGAATATTTAAAGCAATTTCTTTATCTTCAAATAATTGATAGAAATCTACGTGTAAGATTCTGTCTGTTACAGGATGAAATTGAATGTCTTGTAATACCGCATTTAAAGTTTCACCGCTATCTAAATTAATCACAACTGTATGCGCATTAGGCGTGTATACAAGTTTAGAGAAAGCTAATTCGGGTGCAGAGAAATGCACTGGTTTATCTCCTCCGTATAATACGCAAGGAACCTGACCAGCATTACGTAAGGCTTTCGTTGCTTTTTTGCCTACGCTTTCTCTTTGAGATCCGTTGATTGTAATTGATTTCATTTGTTTATTTATATAATTTAATTAATATTCTTTTTTAGTTTCAACTACAAATTTATGGTAGTTGAGCATTTCGACTTCGCTCAATGTAAACCTAAGTCGAAACTACATTACAAATTGAGAACTAATTGATTTGTTATGATGTACTTTATGCATAACATTTGCGAATAATTCTGCACAACTCAAAACTCTTACTTTATTACTTTTTTGTGTTAAAGGAATTGAATCTGTTACTATTAATTCTTCTAATTTTGAGTTATCTAATTTTTTATAGGCATCACCAGACAAAATAGGATGTGTACAAATGGCTCTTACACTTAATGCGCCTCTTTCCATCATTAAATCTGCTGCTTTTGTTAATGTCCCTGCTGTATCAACCATATCATCAACCAAAACCACATTTTTACCTTCTACATTACCAATCAATTCCATATGAGAAATCACATTAGCTTTTGCTCGCTGCTTATAACATATTACCACATCGCTTTCTAAAGCTTTAGAATAAGCATAAGCTCTTTTAGAGCCGCCCATATCTGGCGAAGCAATAGTTAAATTTGGCAGGTTTAAGTTTTTTAAATAAGGTAAGAAAATAGTAGAAGCAAATAAATGATCTACAGGTTTTTCAAAAAACCCTTGTATTTGATCTGCATGCAAATCCATAGTAATAATACGAGTCGCACCTGCTGCTTCTAACATTTTTGCTACTAATTTTGCAGCAATAGGGACTCTAGGTTTATCTTTTCTGTCTTGTCTTGCCCAACCAAAATATGGCATTACTGCTGTAATATGTCTTGCAGATGCACGTTTTGCAGCATCAATCATTAGCAATAGTTCCATTAAATTTTCAGAACTAGGATTTGTAGATCCTATAATAAAAATTCGTGTTCCTCTTATTGACTCCTCATAAGATGGCTGAAACTCACCATCGCTATATGTTGAAGTAATTACATTTCCTAAACTTGCCCCATATGCAGTTGCAATATTTTTAGCAAGTTCTGTACTTTGTGTACAAGAAAAAATTTTAGCTTCTGTTATAACGTTTGGCATGGATAACTAGTTGTTTTATAGCGCAAAACAGCACCTTATTTTTATCGAGGTGCAAATTTATACATTTATTTTAACCTAAAAAGTATATTGACTAGTATTTTTATGCTTAATATCGAAAAAAACTATATTTTTGCTATCCAAAATAAGCTCAAGTGGCGGAATTGGTAGACGCGCTGGATTCAAAATCCAGTTTCTTCGGAAGTGTGGGTTCGATTCCCACCTTGAGTACA
>NZ_CAXIBN010000236.1:0-3873 GCF_964021735.1 uncultured Wocania sp.
AGTGATTCGTTTAACGTGTTTGTGTATGGTTAGTTGCACTGGCTAGAACTAAGTTAATAAAAGAAAACTAAAAGCATGATTTATCCGTGTTAAAGATAGTAATAGAAATCCTTTTAAAAGAAAAGAACTATTACTGTATAGAACTAAAATAACAGATTACCTTACTTTGACTACGCTCAACACAGGTTGACTCGCTTCTTGTGATGACGTTAATTACCACTCACGCTTTTTATTCAACTCTTCTTGAGCTTCCAATTCTTTTTGAGGAATGACTTTTAAAAACGATGGATGTTGTTCGATAGCATATTCGATTCTTTTTACAATATCTTCGGTAGTTTCGTTATCGTAATCAATGTCTAACGGTTCTTTTATTTCGAAAGTTTGAAGGATGTTTTTCTTTTTAATGCGTAGCCCTTTTTTATCAAAAGAGCGACGAAATCCATCAATAACAATAGGCACCACAATGGGCTTATAGCGCTTAATAATGTGCGCTGTACCTTTACGAATGGGTTTAAATGGCGTGGTTGTGCCTTGCGGAAAGGTGATAACCCAACCATCGTCTAATGCTTTCCCTATATTAGAAATATCGCTCATTTTTACTTGACGATTGACATCTTTACCTTCAGATCTCCACGTACGCTCAATACTAATAGAACCCACGTAAGCTAAAATTTTAGGCAACAATCCAGCTTTCATAGTTTCTTTGGCCGCCACATAATAGATGTTAAGTTTCGGGTTCCATAAATAACCCACATTTTTAATAGAATCTGTACGTCCGCTCAAACTTGCATTAAACACATGAAACATAGACACTACATCGGCAAAATACGTTTGATGATTGGAAATGAATAGTACGTTAGTATCTGGTAAGGTTTTAATAATTTCGGAGCCTTCAATTTGTAATTCGTTAAACCCACGAAAACGTCTGTGAGTCATCGCTCCGAGTATTCTAATGAGCCATTTTTTTACAAAAAGTATATGTCCGAATGGATTTCGTTTAAATAATCCCATAAATCACGCGTCAAAATTAGTTAGTTGCCGCAAATGTACTAAATCTTGTAAACTAGAGCATTTGTTTTAACAAGTCTTTAATTTCGCTCAGCATCATTGCGGTAGCACCCCAAACTACATGACCATTTAATTTAAAAGCAGGCACCTCAACCTTAACACTATACGACGTTGAAACGGTTTTGGTCACGACTTGATTATGGTCTAAAAAATGTTGCAACCCAACTTCTATAATCGCCTCAACTTCATCTTCTTGCTTAATAAAACTCGGTGTGCTTTGAGAAAAACCAATAAACGGTTGTACATAAAAATTACTTGGTGGAATATAAACTTGAGATAATTGTTTTACAACTTGAATATCTTGTATGGGTACACCAATCTCTTCAAATGTTTCTCTAACTGCGGCGTCTTGCAACGATTTATCATCGTCTTCCAACTTGCCTCCAGGAAATCCAACTTGTGCTGAATGTACACCGTTATACGTTTTTCTTAAAATTAAAGCTAATGTGGTTTCATCATTTTTATTAGGATAAAACAATGCTAAAACACCAGCCTTTTTAGCATTCTTAATAGCATTTTTTTGTTGGCGTAACAGTTCTTGACGAAATGGAGGCACCATTTTAAATTGAGAAGCTTCGGCTGGTAATGGTATATTTTCTATTTTTGAAATTGATTTTAAAAAATCATCAAAATTCATTTTTAAATGCGCTTTAAATTATTCTTTTTCCTTTTTTTGCTTTTTTTGAATTGTGAAGATAAACAATCTAAAAAGAAAAATATTACTAAGCCTGTTGATACAACTTCCGTCAAAAAAGACACAAAATCTGTTGTTTCTACAGAAGATAAACGTACATATCCGAAGCTGAACGATAAAAATGCGATGTATTTTTTTCAAGAATACAACAAGCAGCATAAAGAAAACAAAGTGCGTATTACAACCGATTTTGGGACTATTGATATTTTATTGTTTAACGAAACAATATATCACCGTTCTAACTTTATTTTTTTAACTAAGCAAAAGTATTTTAATGGCACTCAATTTTATCGTGTTATTGATAATTTTATAGCACAAGGTGGCAATAGTGATGATAGAGAAACTGCTAGAAAACGAGCTAACATTGGCAAATACCTATTGCCTACTGATACAAAACGTGGTTTTAAACATAATCGTGGTGTTATTTCGATGCCAAGTGGCGAAATTGATAATCCGCATAAATTAGCATCTCCTTTTGAATTTTTTATTGTGACACAAAAAGGTGGTGCACATTTTTTAGACGGTGATTATACTGTTTTTGGTAAAGTTATAAAAGGTATGGATGTTGTTGATAAAATAGCTGGAGTTGAAACTGATGATGGTGACTGGCCCGATAAAAACATCTATATTAGAAATGTTGAAATTATTGATTAATGTTAGTTTTTTATGTTAAGGGTTGGAACCTTTCGACTCCGCTTATAAGCACCCAAAATAAATTAATCTTTGTAAATAGTTGGTAACGCAACTTTAAATTTAACTGCAATTAATCTTGTAACAATTACTACACAACCAGCAATTACAAACACCAGATTATTATCTAACGGTAGTTTTCGTATTAAAAAATACGATAAGCCTCCTAATATACATGCGGTTGCATAAATTTCTTTTCTAAATATCACAGGGATTTCGTTACATAAAATATCTCGAATTACGCCTCCAAAACACGCTGATATAGTTCCTAGAGCAATACAAATAATAGGATCTAATCCTGCAGAGATTCCTTTTTCTACACCTACAACGGTGTACAAACCAATACCAATGGTATCGAATAAAAATAACGAGGTACGCAAATAGTCGATTTTACTTTTTATAACTATGGTAACTACGGTTGTAGCTAAAATAACGTAGGTATAGTTTATGTTTTTCATCCAGCTTACAGGCGTATTACCTATAAGCATATCGCGAAGCGTTCCACCACCAACTGCGGTTACAAAAGCAATGATTAGAATGCCAAATAAATCCATTTTTTTACTAATGGCAACGAGTACGCCAGAAATAGCAAATGCAATGGTTCCTAATATATCTATGGTGTAGAACATAATATTTCTTTTAAACGTCATGCTAAACTTGTTTCAGCATCACATTATTTTAGTTTTAAAAAAAGACCCTTCGACTTCGCTCAGGGTAAGCGATTCACACCATTTTTATAAAACAAAAATGGTGTGAATCGCTTACATATTCTGAGTATAAAAATTATAATCTTTTAAAATAACATCGATAAACTCAATATCTGTTTTCTGTTTTACAGTTTTTATTTCAACAACTTCAACTAACTTATTTCTTAATTTGATTAAAGTTTGATAATCTTTTGAAGCTCTGGCAACAGTAAATGTATCTTTTATAATACGTGCATCGTTATCAGATAACTTAATAACATTTGGGTATGTTGGCTTATAATCTTCTTTTAAATTCTCTAAAATAGTATGGCTTATATTAACTTTATCTTTTAAGGCAATAACTGCTGTTCCTGCTACCATATCGCCTAGACGCTGCTGTTTTTTGCTAAACATAATTACAAAAAAACCTAAGCCAAAAATGTAAACATCTACAATTCTAAAAAACCAACGCACCACATAATCTGCTAATGAAGCCTGATAACCGTCAATTTTCACCACTCTAATCTTTAATACACGTTTGCCAATGGTTTGCCCTTCTAAAAGGGATTCTAAAGCCAACGTGTAAAACATAACTGGAAAACTCAATACGGTATTAATGGCAATTTGAGACCATTCATCCATATTTTCAAAAACACCAAACGTCCAATTCAACACTAATAAATACCCGATTTTAATAGCGGTATCTATGATGAATGCTAACAAACGTTCGCCTGC
>NZ_CAXIBN010000237.1:0-3822 GCF_964021735.1 uncultured Wocania sp.
ACTAGTGTCTAAAATTTATCAAGAAAAGTGTTGTTTTTTAGCTCAGTTCTTTGTTGTGCGTTCGTCTTTATTCATCGTCTATTTTTATTTTCCAATCCACAGACAATAATCTCTTTTTAATCATTTCCAAAGTTTTTAATAGTTCCTTTTCTTCAGGAAAATTACCATAAACCAAATTTTTGAAATCAGTTTCATATGTTGGTTTCAAATCACTCCAAACTTTTTTAGGCTCATCAAATATTAGAGATGAAGAAGGATGATTTTCCAACCACTTATTATTGTTTTTAAAACTTAAAACATCGTCCTGAGCAACTTTCAATAACATATCATCAAATTCTTTTGTGTTAAAGAAATTCAACAATTCTTTTTCCAGTAACAATTGGTTTAAATCATAAACGTGTCTTATTTTATTCCTCAAAGCTTCAATTGGATTTTCACTATAAGAGAAGCGTACCAAGCTCATAATTTTTTCGCAAATTGTTCTAATTGGTTCTAAAACGAGTACGTCAAAAGGAAGTAAATTATTTTCATTTGCTATTTCAATCTGTTGGTTATCAATCATCATTTGTCCTACAAAAGAACATAAACTTTTTGTTGTATATGGTTCAAAATATCCTAACCAAGTTGCTTCAACTACAATAGCATCTCTAACTTGACCATAATTGCCTTGAAACTCTTTACTATAAGAATGAGCCGTTTTGCGATTCATTCCCATTTTTTGTGTTAAACCAGGGATATCTATTTCAGGCAGTACAGTACTAACAACTTTACTAATCGCTTTTATCTTGTTTGTAAGTTTGTTATTAGACTCTCCTTCTCTTCTTAAAACAACCAAATCTATATCTTCTGAAAATCTTTGAATTATACCAAAGCATTTGGATAGGGCAGTACCTCCTTTGAAAACAGTATCACTACCAATTTTATCATTGAATATATTGAAAAGAGCATATGTTACCCAATAATCTTTTTCAACATATATTGCTGGTATTTGCATTTGGTCAGATGTAAACTGAACAGCTTGTCTAAATAATTTTTTATTTTGATGAAGTTTCATAATATATTCCAGTCAGATGATTTACTTAATACTTCACTTGCATTGGATAACTCATATTTAGTAATAGGATTAAGTGATTCTTTTAAAGTTAATGTTATAGCTTTTTCTTGTAATTCATCCAGTAATGCTCCTAATAATGCTCTTGTTGATGGCGGATATTTTAGAGATAGTCGTATTAATTCTTTTTTATCATCTAAATTCAACTTCTTAAGTATTTCCAAAAAACGTAGACAAGATATTTTTACGTTTGTATCGGGGATCTTTTTTATGTATTTAATAGAGTCTAAAATCTGTAATAAAGGAATATTCTTTTTAGTAATAATATTTTTTTGTTTGATGAATGAAATAGTATAACGCTCTCTTTTAAATTTAGGGCGAGTTTGATTTTTTCCAATTTGTATTACGTTACTAACTTGTGTAGTTAATCCTAATCTATTATATATACTATATCCTGTAAGATATCCTACTGTTTTTCCATCTTCATCGAGTAAGTCTTTTACTATTTGCTCTTGATTAGGTTGAAGAATACCAAAGGGTGTTTTTTCAGGTTTGAAGTATTTCCCTTTAGCTAGTTTGGAAATTTTTCCAGAATCAACCATACGATTCAGAGCTTTAATAATTGCTTCTTTTTTTTTTACATCAATATCAAAGTCCTCATAGGTGAATACATACCCTTTAGGCAGTCTGTCTATTGTATTCCTTATGTAATCAGTTACTTTCAATGATTTTAATTTATTTCAAAGATAGTAAAATGTCCAGTTTTTTAAGTAATAAACTGGACAAAAAAATAATTTATTTGGATAGTAACACTGGGTAGCTTATCTTTGCTGTGAATTCACAGCAAAGATAAGCTACCCACCCTTCTTTTATTAAAATTAATTTTCAGAACGTTGTTTTTTAGATGACGCACAACGTTCGGTGTATGGTTAGTTGCGAATTTAAAAGTACATATTTTTGCCTTAAATACTAGCTTTATAAAAAAATAATTACCATTGATTTAGCAAAAAAAGCAATTAACTATACACTTTGTTCTATGCAGTGCTTTCTGTTTTTCACTTTGTAATATTGATATTTCTAGATTCATTATTAACTTTTTTCAAACTCTCAAGTAGTTTTTCTCTGTTATTTTTAGTTAGATAAAAATTATCTGCAAATACAAATTCTATTGATTTGGTATTAGATATATTTTCTAAAGGATTTGCTGATAATAGAACTAAATTAGCTTTATAACCAATTTTGATTTCTCCAGATTTTTTTTTCATCCATTTAGAAGGAGCTACAGTTGCGGAATAAATTGCTTCAGAGCTAGTCAATCCAATATTAACAAGTGATTCTAATTCGTTGTGTAAGGAAAATCCAGGAACAACACAGGTTGCGTTGGCATCTGTACCAGCCAAAATAGGAGTTTTATTGTCTCTTAAAGCTTTCGTCATGATATGTATCGCTTCTACATATGCTTTCCACCATATTTCTGATTTTTGTCTTTTTTCGAAATCATTCTTAATTTCTAAATTCTCGTAGTGATTGTTTCCTGATAACCATCCTTTTCGAATAATAGTGCCTTCTATCAAAGCAGGGTTAGCATATTCAATTTCAAGTGTTTTAAGAAAGTTATCTAAATTAAATTTCTGTTCAGGGAGGCTTTCCATAAGCCATATTGTCGTGGAAACAGCAATATCATTTTTCCTTAGGTTTATTGCTATAGAGTCTGCTCTTGATTTTAAATAATCTAAAAATTCAGCTGTATTATCATAATCCATGCCACCAAAATCACTCATTACATTCTTAGTAATCTCTTCAACGTGAGCCAATTCAGATATTCCAGATTGATACATTCTTTCAAGACCAATATCGGTAGATAAGTGACCTAAAACAGGTAAAAGTTGTTTTTTAGATTCCTCCATAATAGCATCGAAAATTTCCTCATTTAAAAAACTTCCGAGTTTTATTGCGTCAAATCCTTTTTGCTTAAAGTTTTTAATTCCTTTTCGTGCTGTTTCTACGGACGTAAAATTAATTTGTCCTCCAAAATACTTTGAACCCCATCCATATGCTCCTTTTTGACTTCCAACTTTTCTTGTTGCAATAAATAATTCTGGGCTTATTAAATTACCTTCTTTGTATTCTTTTTTCCAATCCAAATGGGTTTGATTGCCAAACATTTCCCATATTGAAGTTATCCCATTTGCTAAATATAACAGCAAATCATTTTTGCTATCAAGTAAGTGCACATGGGTGTCTGTCAAACCAGGAATTAAAAACTTGTCTGTTCCGTCTATATATTGAATAGATGAATCTATCTTTTCAGTAGAGCTTATGCTTTGAATGATTCCGTTTTCCAATATGACATTTTGGTTAGGAATAAAATACTCTGATTTTGAATGAAGAATATTGATATTCTTAATACCAATTCTTTCATAATTTTGAAAAAAAGACTCTGATTTTAGGATTTCTGTATATCCTCCTGCTCCTTTTTTAATTTGATATTTATACGAAATAAATCCTATCAAGCCAATAAATAGGATGATTACCATAAAGCGTATAATCCATTTTTTTCTTATTCTAAATTTCATAAAGGTTTTTTTGATTCACATTGCATAGAACGGTGAGTATATGAAAAGTAGGCGATTTCGAAGCACTAAACTTTCGGTAAAGCAAAAAGTTTGATACGAGCGCAAAGCCTTTATTTTACTGATGTTTCGCCTATTTTTTATATACATCTTAAGTTTGTATTTTAATAAATTAGCCCCCTAATCAGAAAGAATAAA
>NZ_CAXIBN010000238.1:0-3787 GCF_964021735.1 uncultured Wocania sp.
TCTATTAAATGTAATTGTGTTGCCAACTCTTTTTTAATATCAGGTCTGTTAAAAAAATCAGATTTTAATTGCTCTTCAATGGTTTGAATGAGCCAAAACTTATTTTGCTCGTTTCTTTTAATGTTGAAATAATTATTTTGGGTTGTGGTTTCAATATATTCTAAAATAATATTCCAAATGTCGCTAATGCCCTCATTTTGTATAGCACTACATAAGGTTACTTTGGGTTGCCAATTTGAAGATTTTTGTGGGTAGAGGTGAAGTGCTCTGTTAAATTCAACCTTTGCAAGTTTAGCACGTTTTAAATTATCGCCATCGGCTTTATTAATGGCAATAGCATCTGCCATTTCTATAATGCCACGTTTAATACCTTGCAGCTCGTCGCCAGCACCAGCTAACTTCAATAATAAAAAGAAATCTACCATACTGTGTACAGTGGTTTCACTTTGCCCAACGCCAACAGTTTCAATAATAATAACATCAAAACCAGCAGCCTCACATAAAATAATACTTTCACGTGTTTTTCTGGCCACACCACCAAGCGATTTTCCAGAAGCAGACGGACGGATATACGCATTCTCGTCTTTAACCAATTCTTCCATTCGGGTTTTATCGCCTAAAATGCTACCTTTTGTAAGCGAGCTACTGGGGTCGATTGCTAAAACCGCAACACGTTTTCCTAAAGCGGTTAAATGCTTGCCAAAGGTTTCAATAAAGGTGCTTTTTCCAACTCCAGGAACACCAGTTATGCCTATTCTAATGGAGTTGTTAGCGTGTGGCAAACACTGTTTTATAATACTATTTGCAAAATCTAAATGCTCTGCATTTTTACTTTCAACTAAAGTAATAGCTCTACTTAGGGCTGTTATATCTTTTTTTAAGATGGATGCTACTAAAGTTTTAGGGTTGATTTTAGCATTCCGTTTCTTTTTTATGTTTTTAATAGAAGCGCTATTGGTAATTTCTGAGTGAGAAACACCTTTGTTTTCTTTTAAAGCTGATTTTTTTTCTGTTGCCACAAATACAAGAATGTTTGTCTAATTTACAATAATATTTCAATCAGCTGTTTTAATTTAAAGATGATAAACTGTTTACTGCCAGCTGAATAATCATTTTAACGGCACTGAAACTTTTACATCATCCCAAGCCATGGTTAAAAAAAGATTATCTGTTGAGTTATCGAAGGCTATTGTGAATTGCTCAACGGTGGTGTCAAGTTTTTCAACGGGAATATCAACATTTAAAACATCGTAATTCGGATCCCAATACGGTTTCATTTCGTTAGTAACACCCCAAGGATATTGCTTTGAGTTAAATATTACAGTCCAAACACTATCTTTTGGTACGGTCCAAAGTGTATATTTTCCTTTTGGTAAGGGCATGCCGTTTACATCTAGTGTTTGATTGGTTTCAAAAGTAGTCGCTTCGTTCGCACCCGTTCGCCATACTTGATTAAATGGTACTAAAGCACCAAAAATCTCACGGTCTTTTTTTGATGGTCTGTTATAAAACACCTCTAGTTTTAAATCATTTAGCTTGAATTCTACAGTGTCTTTAGGACTTAACCGACTTGCGAAAATATTTTCAACAAAATATGAATATAAAAAAAGCCCTAAAGCAATAAATGATAATATAAATAAAACGCGTTTTAAAAAGGTATTCATAGAGAGTAATTTATTATGAGCTAAAGATACTTTAAAAAGTAATAATTAATAAAATTGAAACGCAGATTTATTTAGCTTTGTTGTGTAGTTAGCTTTTTGACGGATGACAGATGATATATAATCATGATAAATTAAAATTTCGATAGCTGTTTAACACTGTCATTTGCAGATTAGCATGCGTTAGGTATAGTAGTGGCATCCTTTTATTTGGTGACTGAGGTTCTCGAAGTTACCAAATAAAAGATATAACGGATAGCCGACCTGCCACTTTGAACGTAGTTGAAAGGCTAGGGGAACACCCCAATTTTATTATTCTAGAAAAAATATTCATTTTTTGCAACACGACACTTTTTTTGTCGTCTTTTATAATGACTAACTTAAACCAAAAGTAGAATTAGCATGTTTAAAGTTGACATTATTGAACAATGTAAACAAAACAATCGTAAAGCACAATTGCAGTTATACAACCAGTACTGCGACGGGATGTATATTGTGGCGAACCGATTTTTAAAAGATGCTAATGATGCCGAAGATGTGGTGCAGGAAGCTTTTATTAAAGCGTTCTCTAAACTACATCAATACAAAGCAGAAGTTACTTTTGGCGCATGGTTAAAACGTATTGTTGTTAATAAAAGTATTGATTTCTTAAAGTCTAAAAAGCAAAAACTTGTGGAGTTAGATGAGGTGCACCTAAAAGTTATTGATGTTGAAGACGACGACAAATGGTTAGTTGAAGATGCAATTACATTAAACGATGTAAAACATGCAATTAATAATTTACCAGATAAATACCAGTACGTGGTGATGTTGTATTTAATTGAGGGTTACGACCACCAAGAAATATCTGAGATTTTAAATATATCTCAAGTCGCATCGCGCACACAATTATCGAGAGGTAAAGCAAAATTACAAGAACTGTTAACACTTAAAAAAAATGGCACGAGATATTAGAGAGTTGTTTGAAGATGATAACGCATTAAACGAAAAGATGCCAAAAAATCATCAAGATAGATTTCTTGAAAAGCTAGATAAAGCATTACCTAAAAAGCGAAAATCTAATTTTAATTGGTTACAAATAGCTGCTAGTGTAGTGGTGTTTTTAGGGTTTAGTTTTGGTGCGTATAATTATTTTCAAACAGAAAAACCTATTGAAGTTGCAACAACCAATCTGGTTGAAACTAAAACTTTGGGTGATGTGTCACCAGGTTTAAAAAAGGTTGAAGACTATTATTTGGCAAGTATAAATTTAGAGTTATCTAAAATGAAATATACACCAGAAACTAAAGCTATTTTTGATGGTTATTTATTACAGTTAGATGAGCTTGATAAAGAATATCAACGCTTATTGTTAGAATTAACTGAGTCTGGACCCAGTGAGTTAACAGTAAATGCATTAATTGATAACTTAAAATTTCGTTTAAATCTTTTACATCGTTTACGGTCGCAATTAAAAGTATTTAAAACTTCTGATGATAACATTGAAGAAGAAAAACAATCCATCTAAAAAATCAAAAAATGAACAAGACAATTATAAAAATAAAACAATTTGCTTTGGTGTTTTTTATATCGAGTGGTTTATTTGCTCAACAAAAACTAACTAAGGTATCGCAATCTATTAAAGTAGATAAAGATGTTACCATCGATTTAAACACAAGCTATTGTAACATTGTATTCGACACTTGGAACAAAGGCACAGTAGAAATTGAAGCTTACATTGAAAGTGAAGATTTAAGTGAAGAAGAATTGCAAGAAGCCTTAAAAGACTGGGATGTAAATATTGATGGTTCGCAAGATATGGTTTCAATAAAAACCAAAGGGCATACATCTACAGTTTGGGCTTATAGTAATACTGGAGACAGTGAAGCTGTACAAGCCGTATTGAAAGAATTAAAATATGAATTGGCAGATTTACCAGAAATGAATTTCGATTTCCATTTTGAAATGCCAGACTTACCAGAAATACCTGAGTTACCTGAAATGCCAGAACTACCTGAATTACCAGAAGGTGTGCATCAATTCCATTTTGATTATAAGGCCTATAAAAAAGATGGTGAAAAATATTTGGAAGAATATACCAAAAATTTTGAAAAGAGGTTTGGTAAAGATTATGAAAAAAAAATGGA
>NZ_CAXIBN010000239.1:0-3784 GCF_964021735.1 uncultured Wocania sp.
GAAAATGGAAATGGGTTGGCTGATGCCGATGAGTGTTTTAGTACCGATATGAGTTTTAATCTTGTTGTAAATCATAATCCAACTATATTTCAACCAGATACTATTCGTATATGTAATGATATTGTATCTACTGATTACGATTTAACTGTTAAAGAAAATCAAATTACAGGTGGCGATACATCTATTGCATTATCTTATTTTGAAACTCAATTAGATTTAGATAATAATAACCCTATTCCAGACCCTACAACATATACCAATACACTTTTAGATAGAGATATTCTGGTTTTAGCCACAGGTTCTAACACATGTACTTCTATAACAACACTACCTTTAAAAACAATTATTTATGAAGATTTAAACCAAAAGCCATTACCTATTGAAGAATGTGAAGTTGATAATAATGGGTTTGATTTTTTCGATGTAACGAGACGAGAAACAGAAATTTTAAATGGACTTGACACTAATGATTTTGAACCTTTTATTTATTATGAAAATGAAGCTGATGCCATTGCAGGAAATAGTAATACAATTTCAAACAGCATCAGTTTTGAAAACACACAATCTTATACTCAAACTATATATGCCAGAGTAAAACCACAGGCAAACGAATGTTTTATTGTAGTTCCAATAAACTTAATTGTAAATCAATCTCCAGAAATAGGTATTAACGAAGAATATGTCATTTGTTTAAATAGGAATGATGATGTTATTAACCCAGAAAATGCACCATTATTAAGTGTACCTCCAATCGACACACAATTAAATACTACAAATTATACATTTCAATGGTATAATGGGACAGAGGCGGAGGTAAATGCAGATCCTACAGGTACAGCAATAACCGGAGCTACAGATGCTCAATATACACCTGCTGTAGTTGGCAATTATACGGTATTTGCAACTAATATTACTACAGGTTGTAGAATTCCTGCAAGCACTACTGTTGTTGGGTCTTACCCTCCAGAAAGTATGTCGGTAGAATTATTAAGCACTTCTTTTTCAGACAATAATATTATAGAAGTAACAGTTATAGGGGTTGGTGAGTATGAATATAGATTAGATTCTGGTTCGTGGCAGAGTTCAAATGTATTTGAACGAATAACAGGAGGAGAACATACAGTATATGTTCGCGATTTGCTAAATTGTAACGAAATTTCTGAAATGCAGATTGTGATTGACTATCCTAAGTATTTTACACCTAACAACGATGGTGTACATGATACATGGAATATTAAAGGAATAGCAACACAACCTAATTCAGAAATTTATATATTTGACAGATACGGGAAGCTAGTAAAACAGTTAAACCCTAAAGGAATTGGATGGGACGGAACATTTAACGGACAAGAATTTCCAACTGGTGATTATTGGTTTATAGTAAAATATAACGAACCACTTGATGGTACACAAAAGGAGTTTAGGTCGCATTTTACTTTGAAAAGATAAAATAGAAGATGAAATTAAAGCATATTTTTATGGTAATGATAAGTGTATTATGCACTAATTTATCAACTTCACAAGAAGGGTTACCAATATATACAGATTATTTAACAGATAATTATTACCTCATCCACCCATCAATGGCTGGTATTGCTAATTGCTCTAAAGTTAGACTAACATCACGTCAGCAATGGTTTGGACATGAAGATGCTCCAAGGCTTACTACATTAAGTTTAAATGGAAGAATTGGTGATACGCCATCTGCAATAGGTGGTATTTTGTATACCGATAAAAACGGGTATCACTCACAAACAGGAGCTTATGCAACCTATGCACATCATCTGATGTTTTCTAGAAGTGAAGTCGATTTAAATATGCTATCTTTTGGATTAAGTGCTGGATTTATTCAATATAAATTAGATGAAACTACATTTTTGTTTGATGGACCCGATAGGATAATTGATGGAATTGTGCAAAACGAAACAAATTTTAATATCGATTTAGGGTTTTCATATCACTATTTAGATTATTACGCACATGCTACAATAAAAAACGTATTAAAAAATGCGGGTGTAAATAACGATGTTGAAATTACAAGTAATTTAAGACGCTATTTGCTTTCTGTAGGAGGTGTGTTTGGTAAGTTAGGAAGCGATTGGAGCTACGAACCTTCAGTAATGTTTCAATATAAAGATGGCACAAAAGAAGCTTCGATAGATTTGAATGGAAAAGTTTATAAAGACATGGAATTTGGTAAACTTTGGGGTGGAATTTCATACAGACAAAGTTTTGATGGTGCTGAGTATTTAATCAATTCGAATACTGTAAAAAGTCAAAAGCTGAAACAAATCACGCCTATATTGGGAGTTGATTATAAACAATTTATGTTTGCTTATACCTATACGTATCAAAATAATTCGGTAGTATTTACAAATGGTGGTTTTCATCAATTAACATTAGGCTATAATTTTGCTTGTAAAAGAAAGAAGTACGAATGTAGATGTCCTGCTGTAAATTAGTTTCGAAGTAATAATTTTGTCATCACTGAGTAGGTCGACGTGACGCCTGTTTATTATTGTCGACTTGTTTTAAGACAACAAGTTTGAATTTTTAAGATTACTTCAGTCATACTTCCTTCGTAATGACGATTTATTTTTTTAATCCCAACTATACTTTTTCTTTTTGGCTTGTTCTTTTATGGCTTTAGTCATTGCATTTTCCAATCCGTTTGCGTTTTCTTTTTTATGATTAAGAATATATAGTTTTCGTTTGTTGTTTAACTCTTGAATTTTCTTTTGAATACCTTTACGTTCAATCCGTTTTTTAGCAACATAAGCTTTAATTTCAGTTTCCGATTTGCCTTTTAAAACTTCTGGTAATTGGCTGTCTTTTAAATCACCATATTTAAAATCTTCTTCGGCTTCAGCATCAACTAAATCCCAAGATTTGTTTTTGTACAAATGCGAACTTTTACTTATCGTTCTGCTCACCGCATTCGCTTTGCTATACAAACCTGCGTTGGTATCTTGTTCCGCTTGAAGCGCCATTTTTTGTATTCCAATTTGTCCATAAATAACATACGTTTTGTTTAGTTTTTTATTTAAAATTAAAATATCATCATCGTAAGGCGAAGCAATATGCACCGTGGCATTGTTTTGATTTATTGCCATATAATCACCATTAGTTAAACTTGCGCCATCTTTCCAAGACGTTGAAATGCCTTGTCTGTAATTGCCACAAAAAATAGTATTAATGGTCACATCTTTTTCTTTAGCATGAGCTGAAGCATCTTTATAATTGATTTTTCCTTGAGTAAAAGGTTCGTTTCCTGCAATAAAAATGAGTTTTAAATCGTCTGGATTATCACCCCATTTTAATTGGTTTAATGAGGTTTGAATCACTTGCCCGCAATATTCTTCACCGCCATTTGTAGTTAACGAAAATAGCTCTTTTGAAATCTCGTCAAGATCTTCGCTAAAACTTAAAACCTGTCTAATATAACCTTCGTCGCCGTTTAATCTGTCGTTGCCGTATTCATACAATGCAATTTGTAAATTGGGTTTATTGTTGCCGCATTTGGCATACGATAATTCGTTTACAATATCCCAAAGTTGTGCTTTGGCTTGGTCTATTAATCCGTCCATGCTATTGCTGGTATCTAGTAAAAGTGCCACTTTAATATACTGTTTACTAGGTTTATGTGCTGTAACTTGAGTTTGCGCATAATCTGCATTTGTCTTTTTGTTGTTTGCATTACAAGCTGTAAAACCAATTAGTGCAATGCTAAAAAGGAATGTTTTAAAATGTGTTTTCATAATAATTTTGTTTTTTGATTTAATGA
>NZ_CAXIBN010000240.1:0-3756 GCF_964021735.1 uncultured Wocania sp.
ATCAACAACATATAAGCAAAGCATAATACCAAAATCACCAAACTTGCCATAATTCCAATATGGGTATTGGCAGCACCCATTATTGGGGGTACCAATGCGCCACCAACAATGGACATGACAAGCAAACCTGAAATTTCGTTGGATCTGGATGGCATTTTATTTATGGCAATAGAAAATATTATAGGGAAAAGGTTTCCTGCTCCCAAGCCGACAATAAAAATGGCAATTTGAGCGATAAGACCGTTGGTAGAAAGCATAATCATGGACATGCCAACTAGGGCAAGAATGGTAGTAGCGACCAAAAACAATTGTGGTTTTAGGAATTGGAGTAAAATGGCACCGGCAAACCTACTAATCATAAGTGCCGTAAAATAGATGCTAATACCGTACGATGCCTTTTCTAACGTAAAACCATGAAGCTTCATTAAAAACCCTTGTATGTTAGAGTTCATTCCTACATCTGCACCTACAATAAGAAATATGGCAATAACCATGGCAAGCACAAATTTGTTGGTGAGCAACTTCATACACGAACGGAAGGATGCAGGTGTTTCCGATTTTATTTGCTCTTCAATTTTGGTGCTGTAAAGCCAAAGTATGGATATAAGGGTAACTATGGCATATACTACAAAAACCCATTTCCAATCGCCATAGGCTAATGCGGCGGAGGTAGCTATAATGGGACCTAACAACGACGTGATGGCTTTTATAAATTGAGAAAGACTAAGAAAGCTTGAAAGTTTTTCTTTAAAAATAACCTCCTGTAATAGCGGATTTGCAGCCACTTGAATAATAGTATTCCCTATACCAATCCCAACAAAAGCAATTAATACAGATATAAAGGAATAATGGATAAAAGGAATCATCAATCCTATAAAAGTAACGAACAAACCAATGTGCATCATACGTTTTTTGCCAATTTTATCTTGTATTATGCCTACAGGAATGGAAAAAACAAAAAACCAAATAAATACCATAAAGGGAATAAATTGGGCCAATGTATCAGAAAGTTCGAAATCTTTTTGTACATATCCGGTCGAAACTCCCACAATATCAACAAAACCCATAACAATAAAGGTTAATAATACGGGGGAGATTTTTCTAAAACTGATTTTTTGTGCTGTCATTTTAAAAAGGTGTTAGATGTTAGGAAGGTTTTCTTTTATATGGTTCCAGAATGTTGGATTAAATAGTTTGGCACTGCCAATAATAGCAGCATCTTCCATAAGTGAAGAAATTTCAATACCTATATTTAAGCCCGTGGCTTCGGTAATTATTTTTTTAAGTGTAGGAATAAAAAGATGTCCGGCATTCGATATATTACCACCCATAATAATCAATTCAGGTTCGTAGGTTTTAAGGAAAGGGATCATAAAATTTGCCATATTGGTTCCAAATTCTTCAAAAACCGCTTTGGAGTCTGCGGTATTGGCCTCAGCAATCTCTTTAACGCCATTTACCTTTATGGACGTTAATGCTTCGTAACGGCTAACGCACCAACGTGTGGAAAAATAATCGTCGCCTATACCGTCTTTAAATTTTTTATCCCAAAGGCAACCATCTTTTGGCACTTTAGGATGGTCTACCAAGGGCATGCCATCTTCTATAAAGGCAGAACCAAAACCAGTGCCTAAGGTAACGGCTATGATTTTTTTGCAGTTTTTGGCCTTGCCCATAGCCGCAACGCCTACACCAAAGGATGTGGCATCGTTAAGAAACCTAAAGTTGTTGGTTGCACTGATTAATGCTTTAGACAATTCCTGAGGGATGGAAACTTGATACAGATTTTCAAATTTGTTGTTTTCTCCTGTAAATAGGGCAATACCTTCTTTATAATTAAAAGGGCCGGGAATGGCAAAACCTATATTTGCTCTGGCATTTAAAGAAACACTTGTAATGCTTTTGTTTATGGCCTCACTCCATTTTTTTAGTATCACCTCTTTATTGGCTTTATTATCTACCGCTACGGTAAATAAGGTTTCGGGTATAATAACAAGGCTTTCAATATCTACTACCGCGCTTGTAATATGGCTACCGCCTATATCTACACCAATTGCAATTTGAGTATTCATCTTTTATTAATTTAAGGTTCTCTTTTTATTTCTATATCGTAGGTAAAATAATCGGTACGGTAGTAAACAATATTATATTCTACTGGTCTATCGCCAGGATCGCATACCAATCGTTCTCTTTTCAGCAGGGGCATTTGTTTGTTAATATTCAGCAGAAAACATATTTGATCTGCTGCAGAAACCGCACTTAATCGTTCTTTTGAATTTGAAACGATAATGTCGTGTTCGTTCTCTAATAGTTCGTATAAGGGCGTATTGAAATTCTCTTTTCCGGTGATTCCTACCCGTGGATGAAAATAAGATTCGGAATAAAGATATTTAGCATCTTTTGAGCCTCTTATTTTTTCCAGTTTCCAAAGGTGTTTTTCTTGATCGATTGATAATGCCATGGCCACTTCATTGGGGGGCTTAACCAAAGAAATTTGTGACATATAGTTTACAACCTCTATGCCCTGATTTTGCATTTCTTTTGTAAAACTAATCCAATTATCCAATCGTGTATTTATTTTTTTGTGCACGACTTTAGTACCTACCCCTTTTTTGCGTTCTATTAGACCTTCATTTACCAAAGTGTTTACGGCTTGCCTAACGGTATTACGAGAAACCCCTAGTTTTTTGGAAAGCGCCATTTCTTTAGGAAGCAGGTTTTTTCCGTTTTTATATTCTTCCGAAACAATAAGTGTTCTCAAGTAACGCTCTATTTGGGCGTGTAATGGGATTGGGCTATTTTGGTCTAGTCTAAAGTCCATTATATTGGTTTGGGTTTATACTATTGCTGTTGGTCGCTGGCCCAAGCTTCTAGTAAAAGAATGGCTTTGTACAGCACGCCTGCCGAACCTCTAAAGGTTCCAGAACCTTCGGGTTCATTTTTTACCGTGTACCATTCAAAAAAACCATTGTTTTTTACCACTCTGTCTGTCATGGGCAATAGTTGTTCGTAAGCTTCGGCAATAAAGCCATTTTTAGCCAATTCCTGAATCATACGGCCTCCAAACCAAGTCCAGTCGCCACCGTTTTGGTAGCCATAAGGATACATACCTTTGTTTTCAAAAGCCCATTCTGGGTAAGGTGGATACATGGTAAGTCCAATAGAACCAGCGCCAGATGCTTTAACATTAGCTATCATTTTGTCTAAAGATACTTTTATTTGCGCTTTGTTTAACAATCCTGCTTCTATGGCTATGGCCGTTCCTCCATGGTAATAGATTTCATTTTCATTAAAATCATCTGGATAAGGCGATTTATCTAAATAGACATGTGGAATGAATTTTTGATTCTCTTCATCCCATAAAACCTTCATGGTGTTTTTTGCAATGCCGTCGCGTATGCTTTTCCATTTGTCTTTGGTTTGAGGCACAAGCTCCAAAAGGTTATCTAAAGCAATAACCATCATGGCATTGTCGTAGATATCTACACAATAATGTGTGTCGTCTGTAATAAAAACACCCCAAGGGTGGGAGTGTTGTACATCACCCCAATCGGCTGTTGTGGCACCGTAAATCAGTCCGAACTTATCAGTCCATCTGTGATCCATTAAAAATTGCATGGCCATTTCCATACGTTGGGCTACGGTAAAATCGCCTACTTGTTCGTTTAAAAAATCGGTATTTCCTGTTTTTTTTATGTATTTATACACCGCTTGTACTAAGGAGGTTTCATGATCGGTTTCTACGGTGTTTTTATG